>LUZZ01000369.1 GCA_001603845.1 Syntrophobacterales bacterium Delta_01
GCCTTGGAGCTGTCCGGGGCAGGGTTCGAATTCTACCGGAAATACGAGTCTCCGGTGGGCCCGGCCGGTATGCCCCGCAGCCGTACCGCCCCTAGGCTCAGGAAAATGGGTGACAAGCAGGAAAAAATTCCGGTCGTCACATCAAGCGGCCCCCGTATGGATCGCGTTTCTCCGGAACCGATCGGCGGCGGCTGCGGTGTTCGATCCACATTATCTCAAACAAGGAGAGAACATTCCCCATGCAGTCTAAAGGCAGTGAGGCAGGTGGTTTTCATCCGTTGATGGTTGAGACTTTCAAGCATGAGTGGAAGCACCTGGAGGTCGTCTTCCCCCGTTTGGTGCTCTACAACATGGCCCATTTGATCGTGGCCGCGGAAAGCGGGGCCGTGCCGGAAGCCGCGGCGTCGGCACTGGTGGCGGAGCTGGAAACCCTGAATGCCGAAGGACCTGAAACAATGCCGCAGGACCCGCGGCTGGACGGTTTGCAGCCGAACATCGAGGCCGAGTTGTCGCGGCGGCTGGGGGCCGAGGTCGGAGGTTGGCTCAATACGGGGCGCGCGCGCCAGGAATGCGAATTCGTCGCCCGGCAGATTGCCAACCGCGATCAACTGGTTCAATTGATCGGAGAGGTCGTGCCGCTTGCTTCTTCCTGGCTGCAACTGGCCGCGCGTGAGAGCGAATCGGTCATGCCTTACGCCACCTGGGCTCAGCACGCGGAGCCGATCACCTTCGGCTATTACGCCGCCTCGCTGGCCGAGGGCCTGTTGGCGGACCTTCAACGGATGCGCGCTGCTTATGCAAGTCTTTCGAGAGGGCGGGCCGATATCGGCCAGGTAGTGCCCTCGCCCCTGCCCATTGACCGGAACCGGGTTGCCGGCCTGCTGGGTTTTGAGACGGTGATGGGAAACTCGCTGTATGCCTATGCATCCTTGGATGCCGAGCTGGAAGCACTGTCGGCCCTGGCCATCCTGATGGGCGGGCTCGCGCGCGCGGCGGAAAACCTTTATGTGTGGAGCACTCCGGAATTCGGCTTCCTGCGTTTCGGCACTGCTTTTTCCGGCACCAGCTACCTGATGCCCCAGAAGCGCAACCCGTATGCCTTGCGCATGGTCCGGCCGGTGGCCGCCCAGGTGTCCGGGGCCTGGAATGACGCCATGCAGTTGTTCGCCGGTGGCCTTCCCATGGTGGGAAACGGCGTCATCCATGTTCCCAATCGGTTGCTGGAAAGCCTTGGACCCGCGATGGATGTGGTGCGCCTGCTCGCCATGGCGTTGCCGACGCTGGAGCTGGACCGTCCTCTCATGCGCAGGACCGCTCAGGACCATTGGGCGCAGGCACCGCAATTGGCCTACCTGCTGGTCCGGGAACACGGGCTTTCCTTCCGCCTTGCGCATCACGTGGTGGCCCAGGTGGTACGCAATGCCGTGGCTGCCGGCACCGGCCCGTCGAATCTGGAGGCGGCGGCGGTGGAAGCGGCGGTGCGGGACGTGGCCGGACGGGAACTCACGCTCGCGCAGGATGCCGTCTCCCGGGCCCTGGACGTCGACCGTGTGGTGGCCAGCCGCAAGGACAGCGGACCCGCCCCGGAAGCGGTGCTGGCCCATGTGGAGGCGATGAATAAAGAACTGGCCGCGGTAACGCATTGGCTCGACGGGGAACGGAGCCGGCTGGAGGCTGCGGGAGTGCGGCTGCGTGATGCGGCGGTGAAACTGGGGAAGGACGGTCGAAAATAAACTAATCCGGCGCCGATACGACAAGAAGCAGGATGAAGCGCAAGGCTCATGGCGACCTGGCTGACGGGAGGTCATGGACCGGTTGGGGGGGAGCGGTGGATGTGCCCGCGTTTTCGTTTGGGGAAATGCGGGCACACCACTCAAAAGCCGGTTTTGCAATCATGAAATCAGGCACATCTGCGTCGTTCCGGTAAACGACGCCATGAGGCAGGTCAGCGGATTGCCGTTCAACGGTTTGCCCGGAACGTTTCCCGCAAAGATGTCGTCCGGGCTGATGCCGTTGACGCCGTAATATTTGGCGTTGGCGTCGGCATCGAAGCTCAGGTGCGACTCCCCTGCCTGGAGTTTTCTGAAAACGGTATCGTTTCTTATATATGTACTGAAAGCGGACGCTTCCCTATCCGTTCCGGCTCGCAACCGGCCGCCGCCGGGACCTTCGGCCCCCGGTTGCGTTTCGCCCGTATCCCGGCCGCCGGTTCTCAAATCGCCCAGAAGCTTTTTCGTCCGGAAAATAAACACGACGTCCCTCGCTCCCGCCTTCGTCAATTCGGCGGCGTTGCTCGCGGACATCCTGACAAAAACCGGGCCGCTCCACTCTCCCTGCCGGGTGCGCATGATAACCACGCCGTCCACCTGGTTCCCGGATGCGAGATCAAACTTGACGATGTTGGGGAATATGGCGATCCCGAATGCTTCCCGGAACGCTGATTTCGGTATGCCGACGCCCGAAATGGAAATGGAGTCGGTAAGCACGTCCGCGGCCAGCGAAAGTACGGCCGGCTGGGTGCGGGCCGGTGCCGCACCGGCCGGCAAAGTCCAGGAAAACAATACCATCGGGAAGACGATGGATATTTTCGTAAGGAGTTTAATGTTCATCAGCTCACCTCGTATGCCTTTTCCCGGAATCCTCCGGGTGAATTGCCACTCCATTGAATGATTGCCGGCATCAACACAGGCCACCGGAAGCGGCGGGCGAAGGCTTTCGAATATTCCTTTCGGACCTGTCCGCAGTCCCTAAAATGCAAGATAATGAGCCGCGGGAATAAAAGCATCCGCTATGGGGGCTCCCATCTCCGGCCGTGTCATGCCAATATTTGTGGCCGATAATATCGACGGCGGAGAATAAAAATGCCTGGAACAAGAACCCGTTTGGCAAGAGCTTTTGCGGAATGATATTTGAGATCTCCGGTCGATTATTTTAATTGACTAAGCGGAGTCATTATCAGATATTATTTTCCCATTCTACTACTGCTCATCATAATCTGTGATCAACCGCAGGTCTGGTCCCGGTCGATGATCTTATATCAAGAGGAGGGCAATGCCATGTGGACAAGAGCACTGGTGTGTGCGGTACTGTCTTTGGGGCTGTTCTTTTCTCTGACCGCTTACCGTTCTTGGCAGTGCGAAACCCGGAGCGGAATACCGGTCGGCGCCGTGACCGGAAGCGGGACCGCCATGGCCGAGGAGATACAAGGGATACCACTCGACTCATCGAAGTATTTGCCTCAGAACACCCTGCTGCTGCTGGCGGGCAATGTCCCTCCGGTGGTTTCCGGTGTTTCGGCGACCATTTACGCGGGAGATTCCATTGCCGTTTCGAGGCTTTTTTCCGCGAGCGATCCGGACGGGGATGCCATCCTCCAGTACCAGTTCCAGATCTCCCCATCGACGGGCACGATAAATCTCAACGGTGCGACCAATCTTTTGAGCTATTCTCAACAGAGCCAGGGGTATTACCGGGTTGCGGCGGCCGATCTGCCCAAGTTGACCTATGTGGCCGGGAGTACGGCCGGAGCACGCAACATGACCGTGTGCGTCTTCGACGGTACCGTGTGGAGCAGTTGCGTGACCACCGTGACGGTCGTCCAGGATGCCGCGATAGTAGGCACCTGGTCGGTCAACGGCAACGAGACGGCAACCGTTTATATGTCCGGCCAATCGTATACCGAGCATGGCGCCGTCAGCGACACTTTCGTGTTCAGCCGGGACCATTCGTTCCACACCCTGGTGAGTCCGGGATTGCGCGGGACCTGGAGCGCGAGCAGTTCGCAAACCAATGTCTACTTCGTGGATGTCCGGCAATCGCTTGCCGACGAGTTGGAGACCATGCTCGGCTGGGAAGGAATCGTCGCGACGGTGAATGTTACCTCTTTTTCGATGCGATGCACGGTAGCGTCGGCATCCTCCATGTCCGCCACGGTCAGTGCCCAGGGAGCCGTCAATGTGACATCGCCGGTCGTGGCGACCGGTACTTTCACGGTGACCGGCAGTTATAGCGGAGTCAAAGCATCGGGAGTGAACAGGGCCGCCACGGCCGCTGCCGCGCCGCCTTCGGGGGCGGCCTTCGGAGGCGCGGTCGGTTCGGCCCTGCTCCAGGCCGTCGAAAAATAACTGCCGATGGCGGTGCGTGTCTCAGTCCGTTAAGATCTCCGCGTAAGCATACAGGGCGGGAGACCCTCCGGTGTGGACGAACAGGATATTTTCTCCGGGTTGGAACCGGCCCTTTCGAATGAGGTCGATCATGCCGGCCATCGCCTTGCCGGTGTAGACCGGGTCCATGAGGATCGCTTCGGTGCGGGCGAGGATCTTTACGGCTTCCACCATGCCGGAAGTGGGCAGGGAGTAGCCGGGCCCCACGTAATCTCCGAAACATTCAACCGCACTGCGGGGGAGGGTTTCCCGTACGCCGAGGAGGGCTGCGGTCCGGCCGGCGAGGTCGTGGACGATCGCTTCCTGAGCCTCCCTGGTGCGGCTGACGTTGATGCCGGTAACCGGTATGTTGCTGTTGTTTCCCCAGAAACCGACCAGAAGCCCGGAATGGGTGCCGGCGCTCCCGCTGGCGCAGATGACGCGGTCGATCCGCAGTCCCATGTCGAAGGTCTGGGAGAGTATTTCTTCCGCGCAGGATACGTATCCCAGAGCGCCCAGCGGCGTCGATGCTCCGCCGGGGATGATGTAGCCCTTTCTTCCGGCGGCGGCCAGGCTTTCGGCGACCGATTCCATTTGGGCCGTCATGTCCGAGCCGCCGGGCACCACCTTTATTTCTTCCACTCCCATCAGGTGGAACAGGAAGTTGTTGCCGCTGGCTTTGGGGTTGTAGGAGCCGGGCACACGCTCTTCCAGAACCAGCCGGCACTTGAGGCCTTCCCGCACGGCGGCGGCAAGCGTCAGGCGGCAGTGGTTCGACTGAACGGCGCCGCAGGTGATCAGGGTGTCGGCCCCCTGGGCCAGGGCTTCCGCCACCACGAATTCCAGCTTGCGGATCTTGTTGCCCCCCGCGGCAAGACCGAGAAGATCGTCTCTTTTCATGAACAGGTTCGGCCCGCCCAGGAGTTGGGAGAGGTGTTTCAACTCATGGATGGGGGTGGGGCCGTCGATATAGCGTCTGCGGGGGAAACGGGCAAGGTTCATTCGGTAAATCTCCTTCTAACCGATTTTGGGTTCGCTTCCGGCGGCGCGGATGGCGGCTCTTGCCAGAAGGTCGAGAGGGTCGAAAACCGGGACCGGCAAATCTCCCGGTCCCATGACCAGCGGGAGTTCGGTGCAGGCCATGACGACGGCTTCCGCTCCCCGGTCGATCAGTCTTGTCGAAACCCGGCGCACATCGATGCCGATCTGTTCCCGCGTGAGGCCGCACTGGTTGTCTTTGATCGAACGAATGGCGTCGATGACGATTTGCTGATCATCGGGTTCGGGCACGATGGTGGCGCGTCCGTCCCGGCCCAGCCGTTCCTGGATCTGCCCTGCCCGGATCGCTCCCAGGGTTGCCAGGAGACCGATTTTGTTCACTTGGGAGTGCGTGGCTTCGATCTGTTCGGCGATGACGTCCAGAATGGAGATAATGGGAAGAGCGCACCGGGTGCGAAGCTCTTCCAGGAAGAAGTGGGCCGAAATACACGGCATGACGATGAAATCGGCCCCGGCACGCTCCAGGGCAAGGGCACTCGCGGCCATTTCGGGAACGGGGGAAACGCCTCCGAACAGGATGGGCCGGATCCGGTCGGGGATCTTGGGGTTCGAATCGATGATCACACGCAGATGGTCCTGGTCGGTCCTGGCGGGAGTATTGGCGATCAGTTTCCGGTAAAAGTCGAGCGTCGCTTCGGGACCCATCCCGCCAAGCACGCCGATGATTTTCTGGTGCATCCAAACCTCATAGGCGGTGAACGGGCGCATGGCGGCGGGCGGTCCGAACGGCCGGCCTTCACCCCCGTTACACATTTGTAATCTACAAGTTACCAAAGGCCTCGGTTTTCGAACCGCCAAACCGAAGTGGCGCTTATTCTACATCGATTTGGCGCAACGTGCCAGTCCCGCGCGCCCTTTGCCGGGGATAAAAGCGGTCCGGCAGGGGAGGGCAATGACTCGAACCCCAAGATCCCCGCTGTTGATTTTAAGCCCCTCCCCCTGCCCCTCCCGCCAAGGGAGGGGAGTTCATGGAGCGTCGTCCCTAAAGTCAACAGCATTGCCGGGCAGGGGAGGGCGGGGGGAATAATTCCGACGGAAAATCCGTGCGCCGGCTTTGGCCGGCGCGACCACGGCCGGCAAGAAGACGGCCAAAACCGGCCATGAAGCGGGTGACGCAGCATGGGCCTGCGATTGCGGTCCTGATCGTGCCCGCGATACAATCGGCCGGAAGCCCGGAAATTGCACCTGCGAAACACCCGCGGTGAAAGTCTCGAAAGGCAGGTGGTTGGGTCCGTTTTCACTATTTTTGCCTGCTAGGCGGGGCGGCCGGTGGAATTTTCTTCCAATCCGGCCGCTTTTATCTGATGTTTTGTCATGGCAGCGATATGAGCGAGGGGATTGCGGCATCCGGCGGCAATCGATAGTATGAAGCGGACTCGTCCGGGCTGATCCGGGCAAAGCAAATTCTCGGGGGTGGAGGAGACTATGGCTCTCAGACGATCTCGATCCGGTAACCATAGCCGGCCGCTGACGATACCGGCCTTCCGGGCCGTTCTGGGCGCTCTGATCCTGTGCCTTGCCCTGACGGGCGGGTGGGGGGCGGAAGCCGCCGCGGGCGCGGGCGCCCTCGGGATTTCCGGAATCACGCCTTCGGGCGCCGATGTCCCGGCCGGACGGCAGATCGTGTTCGAATTCGACCGGCCGATGGTCCCCCTGGGAAGAATGGGCAGGAGTGCTGCGGAAATCCCGGTCTCCATCGATCCGCCCCTTGCCTGCCAGTGGCGCTGGATAACCTCGGCTTCCCTGGCCTGCCGCCTGGACGAACAGCACGCCATGGCGCCTTCGACGCGCTACACGGTGAGGATGGAGCCCGGCATCAGGGCCGAAGACGGTTCCGTGCTCGCCGAACCGGTGGTGCACAGTTTCGTTACCCGGAGGCCCAAAATAACGTCGGCCAACTTCGACTATTGGCTCTCTCCCGTTTCCCCGCGGTTCCGGGTCCGGTTCAACCAGCCGGTGCAGAAGGATTCAGTCGAAGCCCATCTCTATTTCCGGGCGGAAGGGGCGGGCAGGGTGGCCGCGAAAGCGGCGGAAGACGCCTCCTATGCCAAAATAGCTCCGCCGGGCACGGTTTGGCTGGTCAGCCCCGCAAAGGGCCTGCCCCCGGACAGGGACTGCGGGCTGGCGGTGGAACCCGGGGTGGCGTCCACGCAAGGGCCGGAACCCGGTGTGGAAAGTAAAAATCTGGCCGCTTTCCGGACGATCCCGCCGTTCCGGTTCCTGGGGGTGGCGTGCAAGGACCTGCGCGGGGCCGATTTGTTCCTGTCCGAGGGGTCTTCGCACCCGGCCGGAGCCCGGTGCAACCCGGCGGAGGCGGTAGCGCTGGTTTTTTCGGCCCCGGTAAAGGATTCCGAACTCAAAAAGAAGATGCACATCGCTTCGAACGCGAAAGGGGCCAAGGGACGGGAGCTGTGGCCCGATTATGATTATTCGCGGCTTTCCATGTCGTACAAGAAAGGCCAGGTTTACAAAAATTACCTGGAAAACGATGCGCTGGCCCCGTTTGCCGACTACCGCATCCGGGCAAACGCGAGTGCCGTGACGGACGAATTCGGGCGCAGGCTCGCCAAGTCCGTCAACATGCGTTTTGACACGGACCACCTCCCGCCGGACCTGTACCTGTTCAAAAACACGTCGGTGCTCGAAAAGGGCCTAGATACCGACCTGCCGGTCCTGGCCACCAACCTGGACGGGATCGACCTTGAATATGAGACGCTGACCGCCGAAGGGAAGCTCCCCGCCAGGACGCGGGCGCTCTCCGTGCCCAAAGTTCCGGATACGAGGTTGGCGATTCCTCTCGGAGTGCGGCAGATGGTGCCCGCGGCGTCGGGAATGGCCTGGGGAACCGTTTCTCCCCGCCCGGCCCTTCCCGAAAAATCATACCGGCCCCGGTGGTTCGTGGCCCAGATCACGCCTTTCGACGTCCACGTAAAGCTCGGCCATTATAACACCATGGTGTGGATCACCGACCTTGCCTCGGGAGAACCCGTTCCGGGCGTTGACGTCCGCATCCAGAAAGATTTCCAGAAATACCTGAACACCAATCCCGAAGTCCTTTCCGAGGCCCGCACGGGCGAAGACGGGGTGGCGGTGCTCGACGGCACCGCGAAAATAGACCCCGGCCTCAAGCTCTCCCAGAATTCCAAGCCCGACGCGCCGGGCCTTTACGTGATGTGCCGCAAGGGCGGCGACCTGGCGCTTTTGCCCGTCCGGTACGATTTCCAGGTGGACGCCGAAGGGGCCAACCACAATTACATCCCGTCATGGTCCCGGAGGCGGCACGGGCATATCCGGGCCTGGGGGGCCACGGCGCAGGGGATCTACAAGGTGGGGGACACCGTCCAGTATAAAATCTATGTCCGGGACCAGGCGAACCGCCACTTCGTGGAGCCCCCCCGCGGCGAGTACCTGTTGAAGGTGATCGACCCGGCCGGGAAGGTGGTGTATCAGCGCGAGGACATCAAGCTGTCCGAATTCGGGGCCTTCGACGGGGAATTCAAAATCCCGGGCAACGGCGCCGTGGGATACTACCGGTTCCAGCTCGGATCGAATTTCGCCAACCTGACGCTCGCTCCCCTGGAAGTGCTGGTAAGCGACTTTACGCCTTCGCCTTTCAGGGTGACCGCCGAACTCAACGGAAAGCTGTTCGGGGTGGGGGACCAGGTCGATGTTTCCTCCCAGGCCCGGCTGCATTCCGGAGGCCCCTACGGCGGCGCGGCGGTGCGCGTGAACGCCGTTGTGGAATCGCAGCCCTTTCGGCCCGCAAGCCCGCTGGCGCGCGGCTTCCACTTCGACGTCGTCAAACTCGAAGAAGACGAGGAGACGACCTCGCCGGGCGTGCAGACCCTGTTCGAAACCCAGGGGAAACTCGACGACAAGGGCAATTTCGAGACCCGGTTCACGGTGGCCGAGACCCCCATACTGTACGGGCGGATGAACGTGGAGACGGCGGTGCGGGACGACCGGGGCAAGTCGGTGGCGGAAAGGGCCGGGGCGGATTATTTCGCCCGGGACCGCTACGTCGGGCTGTACCAGGAAGACTGGGTGCTGGCGCAGGACACGCCGGCCAAGATCCGGTTTTTCGTCGTGGATGAGCACGGGAACGCCGCGCCGGGAACCAAAACCCGCATCGTGGCGGAGCGGCTCGAAACGAAGGCCGCCCGCGTGAAGGGAGCGGGGGACGCCTATCCCACCCAGTATACGAAGGAGTGGATCAAGGTCCAGGAGTTCGACCTCACCTCGGCCGCGGAACCCTCCACCTTTGAATTCACCCCGAAACGGCCCGGTTCCGTAAGGTTTGTCGCCACCGTAACGGACACCAGGGGGCGCGTGCAGCAGAGCGCCATGCGGCGCTGGGTGACCGGAAAGGGGCACGTCGTCTGGGAAGCTCCCGAGGGGACCTTCCTCAACGTCTACCCGGAAAAGGAACAATACCGGGTGGGCGAAACGGCGAAGTTCCTGGTGCAAAACCCGTTTCCGGGCGCACGGGCGCTCATCGCCGTGGAACGCTACGGGAGCATGGACCATTGGGTGAAAACCCTGGAGAACAGTGCCGAGATCATCGAAGTGCCGGTTTTGCCCGATTACCTGCCGGGGTTCTACCTCTCGGTCACTGTCATGTCGCCGCGGGTGGAAAAGCCCATGGGGCCCGGCGGCGAAGACCTCGGCAAGCCGGCGTTCCGAATGGGCTACGCCAGGATCGAGGTGAAGGACGACTACAAGGAAATTTCGGTCCGCTGTCGCCCCGACAGGCAAACCTACAAGCCGCGCGAAACGGTGGCGCTGGAATTCGAAGCCCATCCCAAACACATCGACTCGAAAAAGGGCGCGCCTCCCGTGGAACTGACGGTGGCCGTGCTGGACGAGGCGGTCTTCGACCTGCTGAAGCAAAAAAGCGAGGCGTTCGATCCCTACCGGGGTTTTTACCGGCTGGAAGACCTCGATTTGCAGAACTACAACCTCATCATGCAACTGGTGGGGCGCGAAAAGCTGGAAAAAAAGGGCGCGAGCCCGGCGGCGTCGGCGGGGTTCGACCTCAGCATGCGGTCGGTATTCAAGTTCGTCAGCTACTGGAACCCTTCTGTGCGGCTGGATGCGCAGGGCAAAGCCACGGTGCGGTTCGAACTGCCCGACAACCTCACCGGGTGGCGGGTGCTGGCCATGGCCGTCACGCCCGAAGACCGCATGGGGTTGGGGGAGGCCGAGTTCAAGGTGAACCAGTCCACCGAGCTGCGGCCGGTGATGCCCAACCAGGTGATCGAGGGTGACCGGTTCGAAGCCGGGTTTTCGGTGATGAATCGAACCGATAAGGCGCGGAACCTGGAGGTGAGTATCGCGGCCAAGGGTCCGTGCGGCCCGGCCGAAGGAGGCGGTGCCGCGCCGGGGGGCGGCGGGTTCGAAATCACCCGCAAGATCGCCGCGGAACCGTACAAGCGGTATACCGTGCGGCTTCCCGTGAAGGCGCTGGGTCCCGGAGAGATCGTACTGACGGCACGGGCCGGGGACGAAAAAGACCGGGATGCGATGCAGCACAAGCTGAAGGTCCTGAGGGCCAGGCCCCAGGAGACGGTCGCCTCCTACGGGACGGTGCTCTCGGGCGACGCTTCGGAAAGGATTGCCTTCCCCGAAGACATGCGGCCGGAAACGGGCCTGGTGGAAGTGATTTTGTCGTCCAGCGCGCTGGGGGAACTGGGAGGGTCGCTGGCCTTCATGAAGCAGTATCCCTTCGAGTGCTGGGAGCAAAAACTCAGCCGGGCGGTGGCGGCCGGGGCTTTCCCCAAGCTTGCCGCCTGGATGCCGCCTGCCTTTTCCTGGCAGGACAGTGACTCGGTGGTGGAAAAAGCGCTGGCCGCGGCTGCCGAATTCCAGGCGCCGAACGGCGGGATGGCCTTCTACACCCCCAAAAACGATTATGTGAGTCCGTATCTCAGCGCCTACACGGCCCTGGCCTTCCACTGGCTGCGCGAAAGCGGCCATGCGCCGCCGGCGCCCGTGGAAACGAGGCTTCACAAATACCTCCTGGAATTTTTGAAACGGGACGACAAGGCCGGTCCGAACACGTTTGCGGCGGACGTGCGTTCGATTGCGCTCCTGGCGCTGGCGGATGCGGGTAAGGTATCCAAGGCCGACCTGGAACGCCACTGGAAGCATTTCCCGGACCTGGGGCTTTTCGGGAAGGCGAATTTCCTGGAAGCCCTGAGCCGGGTGGCGGGTACCAACGAGATGCGCCGCAAAGCCGTGGATGACATCCTTGCGCACGCCGACCGGAGCGGGGGAAGCCTCACCTTTGCCGCCCCGGACGAGACGGCCCCCCAGTTCCTGCTGTCGTCTTCGGCACGGGACAGCGCGGCGGTGCTGTTGGCGTTTCTTGCCCTGCAAAAGGCCGGTCCCGCCGGTCTCCTGACGCCGGAAGACCTCCCGATGCGGCTCATGCGCTCCATTTCCCTTTCCCGGAAAAACCGCGACCACTGGGCCTCGACGCAGGAAAACGCTTTCGCCGTGATGGCCGCCCTGCGCTACAGCCGGATGTATGAGCAGACGCTGCCGGACGTCACCGCCAAGGTGCTTCTCGACCAGCGGCTGCTGGGCGAGGCGAGTTTCAATTCCCGAACCGCCCGGCCCGCGCATTTCGAATACCGTACGGGCAAGGACGACGTGGGACGGGATGCCGCCGTCCTGGTGCGCAAGCAGGGCGAGGGCCGCCTCTATTATTCGAGACGGCTGTCCTACACCCCGGCCGGCCCGGTGGAGCCCGTCAACGCCGGGATCGAAATCCACAGGGAATACAGCGTGCAAAGGGACGGCCGCTGGGTGCTGCTCGGAAACCCGATGGAGATTCGCACCGGAGAACTGGTGCGCGTGGATCTTTTTGTGTCCCTCCCGGCGGAGCGGTATTTCGTGGTGGTCGAAGACCCGGTGCCCGGCGGGCTGGAGCCCGTGAACAGGCAACTGGCCACGGCCTCGCAAACGGATGCGCCGGGCGAGGAGGCCCTTTTCGCGCAAAACTCGTTCCACAGCCGGTACGACGACTGGCGAAGCTACGGCACGTCGCGCTGGAGTTTTTATCACAAGGAACTCCGGCACGATACCGCGCGGTTTTATTCCGAACGGCTGGGGGCCGGGCGTTACTACCTGTCCTACACCGCCCAGGCCATAGCGCCGGGGAGCTTTGCGGCGCCCCCGGCCAGGGCCGAAGCGATGTACGACCCGGACGTGTTCGGCAGGACCGCCCCGGCGCAACTGGATGTGAAGCTTTCGGAGTAAACGGGAAGCGGGGGCGACGACGGGAAAGATGCCGCCTCCTGCGCCATTCGCAAAAAACAAGCACGGCGGTATTCGATGAAAACCGGATTCCGGGTACTTGCCTGGTGCGTGGCGGCGTTGGTTTGCGCCTCGACGTTCCTTTCCTGGAAAACCTCGCGGGACCTCCTTCCGCTGCCCGGTTCCCTCGACCTGGGGAATTCGGAAGTGCGCAAGCCGCGGGTGACGGACCGCAACGGCCGGCTCCTGTCCATCACCCGCCTCAACCGGTGGAACGGCGAAATCACGCCCCTCAACGAATTTCCGGCACTGCTGCGGCAGGCGTTCGTGGAGTCGGAGGACAGGCGGTTTTACCGGCACGCCGGGGTGGACTGGCGGGCGCGCTTCCACGCGCTCGTCCAGAATGTGAGGGCGGGGCACGTGGTGCGGGGAGCCAGTACCATCACGGAGCAGGTGGTTCGCATGCTCCACCCCAGGCCGCGCACGTTCTGGTCCCGGTGGCTGGAAGGCATTGAGGCGGCGCGCCTGGATGCCTGCTTTTCCAAGCCGGAGATCCTGGAATTTTACATGAACCAGGTCCCGTGCGGCCACCAGATGAGAGGGGTGCCCGAAGCCGCCCGGTTCTATTTCGACCGCGACCCCGATACCCTGAACGAAAGAGAAATCCTGGCCCTGGCCGTTTTGGTGCGGGCGCCGTCTTCGCTCGACCTGAGGCGCAACCCGGCGGCGCTGCGAAAGGGCGTTGCCCGGCTCGCCAGCCACCTGCTGCAAAACGGCCGTTTTACCGACGACCAGTACCGGCGGGCGATGTCCGCGCGCCTGGAACTCTCCCGCCCGGCGGAACGGGTGGTCGATGCCAGCCATTTCGTGCAGCATATCTTCAAAACGGCCGGTCCGGAACTGCGGGGGGCCGGGGCCGTGATTTCGAGCACCCTGGACGCCGACCTCCAGGAATCGGTGCGGCGCATCCTCCGGGAGAGGCTCGACGCGCTGGCTTCCAGCGATGTGGGAAACGGGGCGGTGCTGGCCGTTGACAACGGCAGCGGCGACGTGCTGGCCTGGGTGAGCGACGGAGCGCCGGGCCCCGATTCGGGCGACTGGATCGACGGGGTGAGCGTCCCGCGCCAGCCGGGCTCCACCCTCAAGCCCTTTCTGTATTCCCTAGCCATCGAGATGGGGTGGACACCCGCGACCATCATCGACGACCTGCCGCTGGTGGAGCCCGTACGGTCCGGGCTTCACGAGTTCAAAAACTACAGCCGCACCTGCTACGGGCCGTTGCGGCTGCGGGAGGCGCTGGGAAATTCGCTCAACACCCCGGCGGTGCGCACCGTCCAGTTTACGGGCACCGCGCGGTTCCTGGAATGGCTGCACCTGCTGGGAATCGATTCGCTGAAGGAGCCGGCCGATTTCTACGGCCAAGGGCTGGCGCTGGGCGACGGCGAAGTGTCCCTGTTCGAACTCGTCCGGGCTTATTCCGTGCTGGCACGGGGCGGCCTGTTCCGGCCCCTGCAGTGCCTGGCCGGCTGGCGGGGGCTTCCGGACCGTACCCGGCGGATCATGGATGCCAAAACGGCCTCGACCATCGCGGACGTGCTCTCCGACCCCCAGGCGCGGCGCCTGGAGTTCGGTGAAGGGCACCTGCTGCGCTTCCCGGTGCAGACCGCCGTCAAGACGGGCACGTCCAGCGACCACCGCGACAGTTGGGCCGTCGGGTTTTCCAGCCGCTACACCGTGGGCGTGTGGATGGGAAACTTCGACCGGCGCCCGACTCGGGGCATCACGGGGGCCATCGGCCCGGCGCTGGTCCTGCGCTCCGTGTTCGCGGAACTCAACCGGTACGGGGAATCCGCCCGCCTGCCGGTGGCCGCGGGCCTCAAGCGGGTGAACATCTGCGCGGTGAGCGGGCTGCTTGCCGGGCCGCACTGCCCGCAGGTCAGCGAAATTTTCGAAGCCGGGAAAGCGCCGGTGGAAACTTGCCGCCTGCATGACGATTTTCCGAAACCGCCCGGCGTTCCGGCCCCGTCTTCAACCTCGCGGAGCGGCGCATCCGGTGGAGACGACCCGCTTCGGCTGGTCCAGCCCGTGGAAGGGCTCCAGATCGCCGTGGACCCCCGCATCCCGCGGGAGCTGCAGGCGTTTGCCTTCAAGCTTCCCAAAAAGGCCGAAGCGTCCCGGGTGGAATGGGTCCTGGACGGAAAGACGGCGGGGGTAACCGGCGGGGACCGGTTCGTGTGGCGGATAGCGCGGGGAATGCACCGAGTCAAGGCCAGGGTGTGGCGTTCGGAAAGCGGCGACCCCGTCGAAACCCGGGAGGTGAGTTTTACGGTAAGGTAACGGCAAAGCAAAAGAAATCCGTCCTGTTGAGTCCCGGCCCCCCTCCAGCGGCCATCCCCCTTTTCCGATTATTGCGATAATGATTATCATTTGCAACAAGCGTTGTCTTCGGTTGCTGGTTTTTCCCCTTAGGGTCGGAATGGAGGGTAACTATGAATTTCCATAGATTTTTTCTGTTTGCAATATTGGTGTTGATGTCGGTGGGGCTGGCCGGCTCGGGCGTGGAAGCGACGACCGGAGCGGCGGCGGATTCGGACAGCGGGTTCCGTACTGCGGCGCGGCAGCCGGTTTCCTGGGTGAATCCGGGCGGCTTTTCCGGCGGCCGATATTCGGGATCGCTTCCCTGGAGCTACCGGGTGATCACCGAAAAGGACCTGGACCGGCTGGCGCGAAGAGACCTGGATCTTTCCCCCAGCTACGCCAAGCGGCTTCTTGCCAAGCTCAATATCCGCGATTTCGACTACATCGCCGACGATATCCGAAACGGCCGGCCCCTCAAGGTCCCCGCCGACTTCGATCTGCTCAAGACCTGGACCCCGCTTCCGCTCACCATCCCGGAAATGGCCGGCACCCCCAAGTTCATACTGATCGCCAAGGACAAGTCGTACATCGGCTGGTATGAGTACGGCAGGCTGGTGGGCGACACGTACATCTGCATCGGCAGGGAGGACGGCTGGACAC
>LUZZ01000370.1 GCA_001603845.1 Syntrophobacterales bacterium Delta_01
GGGCAGGGGGAGGGGGCGGGCTACTGCAGTTCGATGCGCTCCAGGGGGTCGCCGGCAACGCCCAGCATGAGCGTCAGGTGTTGGAGCAACTGCCGGGTCAGGAGAAAATTCTCCAGGACGAGCTGTTTGGCCCATTGGCCCATTTGTTTCAGCTTGTCCGGCCTTTTGAGCAGGTAGCGGATGCGCAGCGCGGCCCCTTCGGGCGTGCTCACCCTGAACCCGGTATGGTGATTGAGCACCTGGAGCCTGATGCCGCCGGTGTCTCCGCCCACCACCGCCTTGCCTTTCCACATGGCCTCGGTGACCGTGAGCCCGAACCCTTCCCGCACCGACTTCTGCAAGACGATGGTGGCCGCGCGCTGGAGGGCGTTGATCGTGCGGTGCACGTCCGGGGGCAGGAGCAGCACGTGGATGTCGGGGTCGTCCGCCGCCGCCCGGACCTCTTCCAGCATTTTCGCCCCTTCGGGGTCGTCCGTCGCGCCTCCGCCCGCCAGCACCAGTTGCACCGGCGTGTGCGTCTTGACCATCCGAAAGGCCTGGATGACCCCCAGGGGGTCCTTGAAGCGGTCGAAGCGGGAGACCTGGACGATGAGCGGACGGGTCGGGTCCAGGCCGTACTGGGCGCATACCGAGGCGATTTCGCAGTCGTCGAGTTCGATGTTCTTTTCGCTCAACGGGTCGATGCTGGGCGCGATCAGGTAGGACGGATGGGGCAGCGGCTGCGCGAAGGCGGCCAGCGACCACACGGTGGCGTCGTATTCTTCCACGAAGTTTCGCAGGTACTTCCACACCGGCCGGTAGGGGCGGCTCACGTCGATGTGGCACCGCCATATCCATTTTCCCCTCCGGCCCCCGATGTAGCGCAGCAGGGGAAGGGGCTGGGGGTCGTGGATGAACACGTAGTCCGCCCCCGCCAGGCTTTCGCGCATCGCTTCCGCGTTTTCCCGGTTGGTCTGCTCGAACACTTCCAGCAGCGACGCCGGGATGTCCGTATGGTTTCCCTGCAGGGCGTTATGAAAACTTTTCGTACACTCGTAGAACTCGGGGTCCCCGTTGATCACCTCCCAGGAAGCATCCAGCCCCAGCTCCCGCTGGAGCGGCACGAGCCGGTGCAGGATCTCCGCCACCCCGCCCCCTTCTCGGGTGGAGTTCACGTGCACCACCCTGGCCCCTTTCAGCGCTTCGGCAAGCTGCCGCAGTTTGAAAATCTCGCCCGATCCCACTACCTGTTCATATCTGTCAAGCATTCCTTCGCCCATCCGTCGTCTCTCCTGCTCGGTTCCTCGAATGCCTTCACCAGTTGGTCTCTCAGGCCCGCAAGGGGTGTAAAATAGGGGTCGATGGCCCGGATGCGCTCCGCCACCAGCCGGTACGGATCGTCCAACTCGGAGAGCCACCGGCTGAAATCGTCCCGCCTGTCCGGCGTGCGGCGCCGCGCGTCGATGAAATGATAGAAAACAGCGCTGATGGGCATGTGGGAGATCATGTCCTTCAGCTTCAGCGGATCGTCTATCCGCATCCGGGTATCCATCACCACGATCTTGGACCGTATGAAGTAAAACTGTTTGTCGGCCTTCGCCCAGGGGACGATTTCACTCTCGTCGAGCCGTTCCTCCATGACCTCGATGAGTTCGCGGCGCAACTCCTCCATGTCCTTGAAGACCGTGGGGTCGATGATCCCCAGCCTTTCGGCCAGCCGCAAATCGTTCAGGCCATGATAGGCCCAGGAGGCGAAATCGTTCTGGAATTCCGGGTCGTCGAACCGGGGCACCAGCAGGCCGCCCCAGAAGTGATAGTAGATGCAGCCCGGGTGTATGTCTTCCAGGCGGTTTCTAAGTTCCCTGAGATTTTGCGCCCGCTCTCCCGTTGCAATGGATATGAGCGTGCAGTCCTTTACGGCAAAAGGTTCGACCATAGGCGTGCGTCCTCCGCCGGCCTTGTGCGCCGGTTCTTCATGTCTGCGTATATAGGCATACAATAAGTCGGAAACGTCCCAATGTCTTTTATCATCCCGGCGAAGCCATTGGCGGCCGTCCGGGGATTATGGCAGAAAAAACATTCGCCCTCACATATATGCAAGTCACGTACCGTGCCACCGGGAAGGAAATTTCATTCCCGTGCTTGCGCATCGCCGAAGAGGCATTAAAGTCCCGAAAGACGGTAAAGATTCCGATTCACGGCGGGCGGACGGGAGCCGTTCCCACCCCGGCTCTCTTTCCTGCCCGGCCGACAACTTTCCGACGACCCCTGTTTCCCGCTTTGACCGCATTGTCAATCATAACCGGTTCTACCCCGGGAAATGCACGGACCACGGAGGTGCGCATGATTTCGTTCAAAGTGAATGGGAAAAAATACGAGGTG
The DNA here is from genome assembly GCA_001603845.1 of Syntrophobacterales bacterium Delta_01. Lineage (GTDB taxonomy): Bacteria > Desulfobacterota > Syntrophobacteria > Syntrophobacterales > Syntrophobacteraceae > SbD1. The sequence continues at coordinate 2,362 of LUZZ01000370.1, forward strand.
GACGTCCCGGCCGATACGCCGCTTTTATGGGTGCTTCGGGACACCCTGGGGCTCACGGGGACCAAGTACGGCTGCGGCCGGGCCTTGTGCGGTTCCTGCACGGTGCACCTGAACGGGAACGCGGTGCGCTCCTGCGTCACTTTGGTAGGATCGGTGCAGGGCCAGGAAATCGTGACCATCGAAGGGCTTTCCGTCGACAACAGCCACCCCGTCCAGCGGGCATGGATCGAAGAGGACGTTCCCCAGTGCGGCTACTGCCAGCCGGGCCAGATCATGTCCGCCGCGGCGCTCCTGGCCGCAAACCCCGCGCCGACCGACGCCGACATCGACCAGGCGATGTCGGCCAGCATCTGCCGCTGCGGGACTTATCCGCGCATCCGCAAGGCCATCCACCGGGCGGCGGCAATAATGGCTTCGGGAGGGAAAAAATGAGCGAGATCGTCAACCTGAGCCGGCGCGAGTTTCTGAAGGCCGGCGCCGTTGCGGCCGGAGGGCTGGTGCTGGGGATTTACCTGCCCCGGTTGGATGCCTCCGGCCAGGCCATGGCCGCCGGGATGTCCCACGATCCGAGCGCGTTCCTGCGCATCGGAACCGACAACGCCGTCACGGTGGTGGTCAATAAGTCGGAGATGGGACAGGGCGTCTACACTTCCATCCCCATGCTGGTGGCCGAGGAGCTGGAGTGCGACTGGAAGAAGGTGCGGATGGCCCCGGCATCGGTGGCCCCCGTTTACAACAATCCCATGCTGGGCGCCCAGTTGACCGGGGGCAGCACCA
>LUZZ01000037.1 GCA_001603845.1 Syntrophobacterales bacterium Delta_01
TGATGACCGAACCGCTGCTGGCTACCTCCAAGCTTTCGGTCACCGTCCAGGCTCTGGCGAGCCTGAAAATCCCCCAGACGGCTTGCCAGATGATCCTATTGGCCCACCGCTATATTTTCGTTTTTCAAAATGAGTCCGTTCGGATGAGGACCGGGATGAGAGCACGGGGGTTTCGCGGCAGGACCGACGTGGAAACGCTCCGGACTATCGGGAACTTTCTCGGGATGCTCCTGGTGAGAAGCTTCGGGCGCACGCAGAAGGTCTACGACGCCATGCTGGCGCGCGGCTACACCGGCAAACTGCAGCGGGACGTGGAATTCAAGACCCGGCACACCGACTGGGCCAAGGGAGCGTTCTGGGTGTTGGTGGGCATCGCGCTTCTCATCGTGGACAGGATTTGGCAAGTACCGGTGGGCTGAGTTTGAGTTACAGGTAATTTCGAACTGCGAGAGGGAGATTAAACGAATGTGTGAGGCGAACGCGTTTCTTCTTAAGGACGACGGCGAGGAAGAGCTTGTCATGGAAAGCGTAGACATTTTGAGGCCGGAAGGCGAGAACGTCTACATACGTGACATTTTTGGTGATCAGCGCCTGGTTAAGGCACGCATCAAGGAGATGAACCTTATCCAGCACCGCATTATCTTGGTGGAAGACTAACCACCCGGGGTCCAAACATTGATTCGAATCGCTGTGATTGACGGCCAGGGAGCCAGTATAGGGTCTACCGTAATACGAAGAATAAGGCAGACTTACGGGGAAAAAGTGGAAATCTGGGCGCTGGGCACCAACGCCATCGCCACGGGACAGATGCTCAAAGCGGGCGCAAACCGGGGAGCCACCGGCGAGAGCGCCGTGTGCCATTGCGCCGGGCAGGTGAACGTGATCATCGGCCCCATTTCGATCCTGCTGAGTAACGCCATGATGGGGGAGGTTACAGGTCCCATGGCCCAGGCAGTGGGGGGATCCAGCGCCACGAAGCTCCTGCTCCCCATTACCCTGGAACCGCTGACGGTGGTCGGCGTGTCGGCGGAACCGCTGCCTCACCTGGTGGAAAAGCTGGTAAAAGAACACCTTTCGGACATTATCTGGTACAAGGGGCAGGATTAGAACCGGGGCAGGCCGCACCACCCGGTCTGCCCGCCCCGCTGCATGACGGCGTTGCGCACGCCGGTTTCGGGAAGCCGCGTCCCGGCCTCCGCCCCCCGGCACATCTCGTCGTCTATCCTCCGCTTACCAGCCGCGCGTATAGACCTCCGAACACGGAATGCACGCCACTTTGCCGTCCCGCACGCGCGCCCGCGGTTCCATCACTTTTTCTCCGCAGAAATGGCAGGTCACGGATTTGAAAATCCGTGCCTTTTCCGGCACATCGGGCGGGACTTCCTCGATTTTGAAAAGAGCGTCCGTATCCATGTCCAGGAGCCTCTCCATGGTCTTTTCCCGGTAGCCGTCCAGGATTTTCAGTTCTTCGGCGGAAGCCTCGTTTTTTCGCGCCTTCTCGAAAAGCGGTTCCATTTCCGGCGGCCGCTCCAGGACGTCGGACTTCAACGAGACCCGAACGGCCTTGTTGGCCGCCCTGTCGAACACCGTGTATACCTGTTTGCCGTAATCGCGGTAGATGAGGTTGCCCTTGCCGAAGGTACACCCCAGCAGCACCTGGAAGGCATCCACGCTGCACGCATCGTTTTCCACCACGGCAACGAGATCCTCGTCCTCGGCCCGGTCGGCCCCCAGAAACGATTGGGCGGCCTGAGCCGCCCGGTACCCGATGAGGAGTCCCGGACAGATATGGCCGTGAAACTCGACGGCCTTCCGAAGAACGGGCGGGTATTGTTCCATAGATTGCGCTCCCATTTTTGCACCTCCTGTAACTGTTTCCTCGTAAATGAGACGAAGCCGGCCGAACCGGTCCCGGTTCAAACTGGCAAACTCCTGTGCAGGGCCTTCCCGGCTCTCGATTGGATGGTTGTTGAAATAAGTAAACCGCGGACAGCGGGGGGCGGCTTCAAACCGCCGGTGCGAAGGTTGCCGTGCGTGGCCGGTTTTCAATAAAACCGCGCCGGGGCGAATTGTCAACCGAAATTGGCCCCCGGACCCCGCCCCGGCGGGCCCGGGACCCGCGCCGGACCGGGGTCCGGGCTTTGTTGTTGACTCGCTCCGGATGGCGCAGTATAAGGATTGCTGAAAATTTCAGCATCAGGTACTTTCGAGTTCAAAAGGGAATCCCGTGTAATTCGGGAGCGGTCCCGCCGCTGTAAACGGGTACGAAATCCGATGGATGCCACTTTCCCTCGCAAGCGGGATGGGAAGGCTCGGAGAGTAGAGCGATCCGTGAGCCAGAAGACCTGCCTGGTGCCGTTTGGTGTACCCGTACGTGGATATGCAGGGTAGCCGGCATAAGGACCAAGCGAAACAGGGTGCAATCCTTAGGGCGTTTTCAGCTCTAAGGATTTTTTTTTGG
>LUZZ01000038.1 GCA_001603845.1 Syntrophobacterales bacterium Delta_01
GCGTGATGGTGCCCAGCCCGGCAACGATGCCGGAGGCAAACCCCAGGGAAGTCGGTTTTCGCACCACCAGCCATTCCATGATCATCCAGGAAATGGAACCGGCGGCGGCGGCGACCATGGTGGCGGTGAAGGCAACGGCCGCCGTGGAGTTCGCGGCAAGAGCACTCCCGGCGTTGAACCCGAACCACCCGAACCACAGAAGTCCCACTCCCAGGACGGTCATGGTGAGGTTATGGGGAACGAACATTTCGCTGGGAAATCCCTTGCGCTTCTTGATGATCTGGGCGATGGCGAGCGCGGAGACGCCGGCCGAGAGGTGGACGACCAGTCCCCCTGCGAAGTCGATCACCCCCATTTTCTGCAGCCATCCTCCTCCCCACACCCAGTGGGTCAGGGGATCGTAGATCAGGAAGGCCCACAGGAGAATGAAAACGATGTAGGTGCTGAACTTCATCCGTTCGGCAACCGCTCCGCTGATCAGGGCCGGGGTGATGATGGCGAACATGCCCTGGAACATCACGAAAACGTAGGTGGGAATAGTCCCGGTGAGGGAATCGACCCCGGTCCCCATGAGCATGAACTGGCTGAGGCCGCCGATGAACGAGTTTCCGGGGGAAAACGAGAGAGAATAGCCCAGGACGATCCACTGGATGGCGAGCACGCCGAGGGCCACGAAGGAATGCATGATGGAACTCAGCACATTTTTGCGCTGCACCATCCCGCCGTAGAACAGGGCAAGGCCGGGCAGCATGAGCATGACCAGAGCCGAACATACCATGACCCAGGCCGTGTCGGCGGGACTGAAGGCTGCGGTTTGCTGGGCGAATGCCCGTCCGTGGGCGCACAAAAGTGTAACCAGTGCCGCGGCCGGCACAACGCAAAATCTTGCCGAAAGCTTACTGCCAATAGCTCTTGGGGACATATTCCTCTCCAGAAAAAACAGAATTTTGGGATTAATAGGGCGTGGATTTGAACCAAAGTGGTATCAGCAATTGGCGTACCATAAGGACAGATTTGTTAAGTTACCGATCTTGTGAGGACTTTAGGCGATATACCGGAATGCGGGCCATTTTAAATGGTACAGATTTGTCATGTTGAGGGAAAATCCATGCTAATAATAGACAAATTTGTCATGATTGGAGCCGCGGAGAGCCCCCGTGTGCCATGCGCGCATGACGTACCGGGACATTTTGAAGGCCGGTAAGGGCCGGTCTCTGGCGGCGGGCCGGGTACCGCCGGGATTTTGAGCGGATATGTACAAAAACGTCCGGTTTTCTTGCTCCGGTCCCGGAAGGAAATAATGAGTTGATAAAGGCCGTCACACGGGTGTATTACTCTTCACCCGATCCACTGGCGATTCCGAAAAGATCTCTGCCGGCGTGCCATGCCGGACCAAGCGGCGCGGCATGCCGTTGTTGCGACCCCGCTCGGCGGCGGCCACGAGAGGGTATCCGCTGGAAAGCGGTTTCCCATTTCTACATTACGGTCCGATTGGGAGCTTATCAGGAAAAATCCATGGGAGTACTTCAAGGAATACTGCTCGGAATTTTGCAGGGTCTGACCGAATTTCTGCCCATCAGCAGCACGGCGCACCTTACCATCGCCGGAAAATGGCTGGGCCTCGTGGACCCCAACCACCCCGAACACTGGACGGCGTTCATCGCGGTCATCCAACTGGGGACGCTTCTGGCGGTGCTGATCTACTTCTTCCGGGATGTAATCGAAATCGCGGCCGCCTTCATTGCTGAAAACCTGGTGTCCCGGACCCGGCCGAAATACCAGAGTCTGCATGCGAGGCTCGGGTGGTTCGTGATCATCGGGTCCATTCCCGTAGGGGTAGTGGGGCTGGGGTTCAAAAAAGTGATCGAAGGCCACCTCACCAAGAGCCTCACCGTGATCGCGACGAGCCTGATCGTGCTGGCTCTTTTCCTGGCGCTTGCCGAGGTGATGGGGCGGTTCCGGAAAGACATGAGGAAAATGTCGGTGGTCGATGCGCTGCTTATCGGCTGCGCACAGGCCCTGGCCGTCATCCCGGGTTCGTCGCGTTCCGGCACGACGATCACCGCCGGGCTTTTCCTGGGGATGACGCGAGAGAGCGCGGCTCGGTTTTCGTTTCTATTGAGCCTGCCGGCGGTATTTGCGAGCGGCCTGCTCGAATTCAAGGAAAGCCTGGGGTTCATGGGGTCCCAGGACCTGCTGAGCCTGTTTGCCGGGACCCTGGCGGCGGCGATCAGCGGCTACCTCACCATCGCCTTTTTGTTGAGGTTTCTCAGAACGCATACGACATTTATTTTCGTATCGTACAGAATTGCACTGGGCGTGTTTCTCATAATATTGGTTAAGTATTTCAATTTCATGTGAAAGTATCGATACCCGGCAGTGACGGAAAAGATCTGTCGCCCCAATTTGCGTTCACAAGAACAACAAAAATGTGCATAATTTTTCTTCAAATTGGGTGACACCACAATCTTGTCTTATTTCGGCCCGGCTCGGCCCGCGCATCATGAAGGCTCCCTCCAGGTAAATTAAGTCCTGATTCCGCCAACATAGCGAGTTATCTCCCGCCAGGTTTTCTCATTTGGCACGCGCTTTGGACTACGTGCGGCCAAACATTGTCGCACGTAAGCCGGGCATGCTGTCCGAAACAAAGGGAAGGCTTGAATTTTTTTCGGAAAAATCCATCCAGAAAGAGGCGGAGGTACGGGGAAATGGTCAAAATCGAGGCAATCATAAAGCCGTTTCGACTGACGGAAGTCCAAGAGGCGCTGACCGAAATCGGTATCCAGGGCATGACGGTAAGCGAGGTAAAGGGCTTCGGGCGCCAGAAGGGCCACGTCGAGCTTTACAGGGGGGCGGAGTACACCGTCAATTTTGTTCCCAAACTGCTGATCATGATGGTGGTCCCGGATGAACTGGCCGACAGGGCCGTGGAGGCGATCCAGAAAGCGGCCTTCACCGGCAAGATCGGCGACGGGAAGGTCTTTTTGTCCAAGATCGACGAGGCGATTCGGATTCGTACCAAGGAGACCGGAATCCAGGCACTCTAGTTTCGCATACCTGTTTAAGGAGACTGAAATGCTGTTTGTGACGCGTCGGATTACCAAGATACTTCTTTCCACTGTCCTGCCGGTATTCGGCCCCGCTTTTGCCCTCTGGGCGTTCACGGCGGGCAGCGCCCTGGCGGCGGATGCCCCTCCGCCGGTGCTCAATACGGGAGACACCGCCTGGGTGCTGACATCCACGGCGCTGGTCATGATCATGACTCCCGGCCTCGCCCTTTTTTACGCCGGGATGGTGCGCAAGAAAAACGTTTTGAGTTCGTGCATGCATTCTTTTGTGGCTCTTGCGGTTATCGGTGTTCAGTGGATGGTATACGGCTATTCGCTCGCATTCGGCACCGGAAATGCGTTTATCGGGGATTTCAGCCAGTTCCTGCTCCTGCCCATGACCACCGACACTCTGAACGGCACCATCCCCGCCTTTGTATTCATGTGGTTCCAGGGGATGTTCGCCATCATCACCCCGGCGCTCATCAGCGGGGCGCTGGCAGAGAGGATGAAGTTCAGCTCGTATGTCATTTTCCTCATCGTGTGGGCGACCATCGTCTACGACCCCGTGGCCCACTGGGTGTGGGGCGGCGGCTGGCTCCAGACCTGGGGCGCGCTCGATTTCGCGGGTGGTACCGTCGTGCACCTCTCATCGGGTGTTTCCGCCCTGGTGATGGCCGTGGTACTCGGAAGGCGCCTGGGGTTTCCGGGCGAGGCGTTCATCCCGCATAACCTGACGTTGACCCTGCTGGGCGCCGCGCTTCTGTGGTTCGGATGGTTCGGGTTCAACTCGGGCAGCGCCCTGGCGGCAAACGGCCTCGCGGGGCTGGCGTTTTGCACGACGATGACCGCATCGGCGGCGGCGGCTTTTTCCTGGATGATGATGGAATGGATTTTCCACAAAAAACCGAGCGCCCTCGGTCTGGCTTCCGGATGCGTCGCCGGGCTGGTGGTCATCACGCCTGCGGCCGGGTTCGTCACGCCGGCGTGGTCCCTGGTGATGGGGCTTGCGGGCGGCGTGGTGTGCTACTACGGCGTCAGGATCAAGATGAAGCTCGGTTTTGACGACTCACTGGACGTGGTGGGCGTACACGGTGTCGGCGGGTCTTTCGGCGCCATCTGCACCGGGATTTTCGCCTCGGTGGGCGGAACGGGCCTCATCTACGGCAACGTGGCCCAGTTTGTGAAACAGGTGGTGGGCGTGGGAGCCACGGCCATCTACGCGGCCGTACTGACCTACCTGATCGCGGTGGTTATCGACAAGACCATCGGGTTGAGAGTGGACGAAGAAGAAGAAACCATCGGCCTCGACCGCCAGATGCACGGCGAGGTTGGCTACACTTTCTAACCGGATGCCCCGGATGCCGGGTCTCCCGACCCGGCATCCGCCCATCAAGCATCCGGCATCCTGTATCCGCCTTCTCACTTCGGCGGCGTTTCCAGGATCTGGATTTTCAACGTATCTTCCCTGGGCACCACCTTGTCGATTCGGATGCGGACCATCTCTCCCGCCTGGAACTTGGCCTTTTCGGGCACGGGCGCATTGGCCTCCATGAACAGGTCGGGGAGGAGCAGGTGGGCGAACCGCGAGTTCTTGTCCAGCACGAGTGCGTTGAGGGTCTCCAGGTCTTCCTGCTCGATGTATTTCAGGAGCCAGTACCGGGTCCATTTGCGCTGAATGGCGAAAACCCGGGATTGAGCGGCGGCGAGGCCCGTCAGCAACTGGTCGAGTTCCTCTCCGGTGTACAGGGCGGACCCGTCGCCGATGGCCTGTTTCAACTGGCGCTGCACCACCAGGTCGGCATAGCGCCGGATGGGCGAGGTGACCGTGGTGTAGCGCGCGATGGCCAGGCTGCAGTGCGGTTTGGGAGCGCTGGTCAGCTCGGCGCGCGAGAACAGGCGCCGCTGCCGGTAGATGCGGAAAAGTTCGTGTTCGGACTGCACGAACTCGGTTTCGGGCCTGCATTCGGCCTGGGCGCGGAAGATGGCCGCCATGTTGCGTTCGGCCAGGAACTCGGCGGCGGCCGTATTGGCCTCGATCATCCACTCCGAAACGAGAAGCTGGCTGGGGGTTTCCTTGTCGTAGCGGGTCACCTGGATCATGCCCGCATCGTTGACGTAGACGTGCATTTCGGGCAGCGGCAAAATGATCGCTCCGCGCTCGACCCGCCCTCTGCGTCGCTTGAGCGCCAGGTCGTGCAGCGCCTGCAGGCCCGCGTCCCGTTCGATCCGTTCGTCCACCTGCTGGTAGGTGAGCTGGTCCCGGATGCGCACCACGCTGGGGACGATCCTGGTGTCCAGGATATTGCCCTCGCGGTCCATCCGGATGAGAAAACTGACGGCCAGCCTGTCTTCTCCGGCCTTGAGGCTCAGGATGCCTTCGGAAAGTGACGGCGGCAGCATGCAGATGCGGTCGTCGGGAAGGTAGATGGAGCTGGCCCGCTGGGCGGCCTCGACATCCAGGAGATCGCCGCGCGCGATGAACTCGGCGGCATCCGCGATATGGACTCCCGCTTCGACGATGCCCCCGTCCAGTTCTCGGATGCTCAGGGCATCGTCGTAGTCGCGCGTGAATTCGCTGTCCACGGTGAACGCATCGAGCGACGTCAGGTCTTCGCGGCCGGTCCGTGCGGCGTCCGCAATGCCGGCGCGGGCGATCTGTTCGGCCCGTTCGGCGGCCTCCGGCGTAAAATCGGCGGAGATGCCGTGTTCGTAGAGCAGGAGGTTTTCGTCCTCTTTCCAGACGCCCAGCCGCACCAGGATGCGGAAGGCGGACTGCTGCTGCGGCAGGACTCCCGCCCGCTTGAGTATCTCTTTGACGAAGGCGTTTTCGGCCGACTGCTGCCCGAAAATGGCGAAGTCCTTGATGCTCCCGATAAGCTCGTCCCGGAAGGCGAGGGCGGGCGCGGTCTTCCGGTTCCAGACCGCTTCCAGCCACCGGGCGCCCTCGCAGAGCCTCCGCTCCCGTTCCGCTTCCCGTTCCAGCTCGGCCCGCCGCTGTTCAACGGCTTCCTCGGACCTCGGATAGTACTGCGAATCCTTGGCCTGGAAATAAAGCCTGTCCTGGAGCAAAACCCGGCTCACCGCCGCCGCCTGGTTGTCGGGGACCGGCGTGCTGAACACGAATTCGGCGATTTCGGCGGGAGAAAATCCGCCCGCGTCGGTTACCAGCAGCAGCCAGATTTCTTCCAGGTCGATTTCACGGGTCAATTCTTCGCGAAGCCGGGAAAATTCGGCCAGTTTCTTTGCCAGTTCGTCCCTAGAAGCATTGATGTCCAGGCGCTGCTCGGCCTGGTGCAGGACCCTGGAGGGCGTCAGGTTCACCTCGCGGTTGCGCTCGGTGAGAACGTGGAAACGGCCGTCCTTTACGGCCATGACCACGCCGCACAGGATCTCCCTGGATTCATAGAACTCCAGCACGGTGCCCGGCATGATTTCACGAGGCTCCGGCCGGCTCATGAATGCATCTCCAAAACGGAGGCGAATATCATTATGCTGGTGGCGCTGTGCGGCATTTTCCTGTTTTTCTGCAAAAGGATCGGGGGAAGGTCCCGGGACCTTCGTAATCTAAGCTTTAACACAAAAATTGGGAACAAACGGCGGAAAGCGGTCCTCATTTTTTCCTGGCGCGTCCCCTGCGGCCGGTACCGGGGGAGAGACCACCGCCGTCGGAGCGTTCCGCCTCGGTTTTGAGTTCCTGGAGCACCTGGAGCGCTTCCATGGGAGTCATGCGGTCGGGATTGAGGGCCGATATCTTCTCCCGTAATTTGCCGGTAGAAGGAGGGAAGAGCGCGAGCTGAAGACCAGGGTCCAGTTTCGAGGTACAATTTTGTTTAACTTCCGCTGAGGGTAAAAAAAGACCGGTCCGGCCGCCTTCCAGGTCCGCCAGGATCCGTTGCGCCCGGTCGGTGATCTCTTCCGGGAGGCCGGCCAGTTTCGCCACCTGGATTCCGTAACTGCGGTTCGAGCCTCCGGGGGCCAGCTTGTGAAAGAAAAGGATCTCCTGGCGCCATTCGCGTATCGCCACGTTGAAGTTTTTAACACGCGGGCGGGATTTGGCAAGCTCGGTCAGTTCATGGTAATGCGTTGCAAAGAGGGTTTTGACGCCCGCGTTCTGAAAATCGTGTAAAAATTCGGCCACCGCCCAGGCGATGCTCATGCCGTCGAACGTGCTGGTGCCGCGGCCGATTTCATCCAGGATCACCAGGCTTTTGGGGGTCGCCTGGTGCAGGATGTTGGCCGTCTCCTGCATTTCGACCATGAAAGTTGAGCGGCCCCTGGCAAGATCGTCCGATGCGCCGACCCTGGTAAAAATACGGTCCACCAGGCCGATGGCGGCTTCCGACGCCGGGACGAAGCTCCCGATCTGGGCCAGGAGCACGATCAGGGCCGCCTGCCGCAAAATGGTGGATTTTCCCGCCATGTTGGGGCCGGTGATGATGAGCACCTCCTGCGCCTGCTGGTCCAGTTCCAGGTCGTTGGGGACAAAGCCTCCCGCCTCCATGAAATGTTCGATCACCGGGTGGCGCCCGTCGCGGATGCGGATGGAGTCCCCGGAATCGAGCTTCGGGCGGCAATAGTCGAACTTTGCCGCGGTTTCGGCGAGCGAGGCCACGCAGTCCAGGGTGGCGATCCGCTCGGCCGCTTCCTGGATTCGGCCGCTCTGCGCGGAAACCTCGTCGCGCACGCGCATGAAGAGGCGCTCTTCCAGTTCGAGTCGCTTTTCGTCGGCTTCGAGCACCTGGACTTCGAATTCTTTCAACTCCTCGGTGATGAACCTTTCGGCGTTTACCAGCGTCTGTTTGCGGAAATAATGGATGGGGACCGAAGAGAGATTGGACCGCGAGATCTCGATATAGTACCCGAACACCTTGTTGAACCGCACCTTGAGGGAGGATATCCCCGTCTCCCGGCGCTGGAGGGCCTCGTAGTCCGCCATCCACCCCTTTGCGTTGCGGCTGAGTTCGATATAGTGATCCAGTTCCTGGTCGAAGCCGTGGTTGATGGCCCCTCCCGACGCCAAGGTGGCGGGCGGGGGATCGGCAAGCGCCGCATCGAGCGTGGCGGCGAGGTCCGACAGGGTGTCCCAATTTCCGGCAAGGCCGGCGAGCAATCGGCTTTCGCACTTGGAAAGCGCCTTGCCGATCGCCGGAAGCACCTCGAAGGATTTTTTGAGCCCGATCAGGTCGCGGGGCGTGGAGACCCCCGTGCTGTTCCTTCCGTTCAGGCGTTCGATGTCGTTGATGTTTTCCAGGGCGGACAGGATTTCCGCGCGGATTTCAGCCGCAGCCACCAGTTCGGCCACGGCTTCCTGGCGCGCTTCGATGGCGTCCAGGTCGAGCAGCGGATAGCGGAGCCACTGCTGGAGCATGCGGCCGCCCATGGCCGACCGGGTGTGGTCGATGGTGTCCAGGAGCGAACCTTTTCTGCCCTGAAAGCTCGCCGAGTAGAATACTTCCAGGTTCCGCACCGTGGCGTCGTCGAGCACCATGAACCCGGAGCGGCTGTAAGGGATGATTTTCTTTATGTGGTCGCAGGAGCCGAAAAGATTTTCGCGCGAATAGGCGAGCACCGCCCCGGCGGCCCTCACGGCCTGGTCCATGCCGGCCACGCCCATGCCGTCCAGCGAGTGGACGCGGAAGTGGGACGTCAGAAGCTCCACCGCCCGGCGCCGGTCGAAATGCATGGGGTCGATATGGGTGATGGCGGTGTCGCGGCGGCTCAGGACCTGTTTGGTCCACTCCGGGGTCTCGCCTTCCGGCAGGATGATTTCGCGCGGCGCGATGCGCAACAGCTCGTCCACCAGGAGTTCTTCGGAATCCAGTTCGGTTGCCCGGAACTCGGCCGTGGATACATCCAGGCAGGCCAGGGCATAGGGCCTGCCGCGGGCCGAAGCCACCGCCGCCAGGTAGTTGGGCTGGTTGGACGCGAGGTTCTGGTTGTCCAAAATGAGCCCGGGTGTGATCACTTTGGTGACTTCCCGCCGGACGAGCCCCTTGGCCTTCTTGGGGTCTTCGACCTGGTCGCAGACCGCCACCTTGAACCCGGCGGAAATGAGCTTGGCGATGTACACGTCGGCGGCGTGGTAGGGCACGCCGCACATGGGCACCGGGTTTTCCGCCTGCCTGTCGCGCGAGGTGAGGGCGATCTCCAGCACCCGCGACGCGGTGACGGCATCGTCCATGAAAAGTTCGTAAAAGTCTCCCATCCGGTAGAGCAGCAGCGCCTCGGGATATTTTGCCTTAATTTCCAGGTACTGCTGCATCATGGGAGTCAGGTTGTTCATGCCGACAGGGTTCCTCCACCGTTGGACGCGGTTTTTAGGGTTCGAACGGAGTTATAATGTTAAAATTGCGAGTCGAACTTTGAATTCTTATTTATTGTGGTTCCAAGATCAAGGGATTAGTTTCAAATTCACCACGGAAGAGGCAAAGAGCGCAGAGGAAGAAAAAGGCCCGGAAGAGAAGCAGCGGAATTGATTTCTGCTCTGCCATGCCGCATGGCTTATCCTCTGCGATCTCCGTGTGCTCCGTGGTGAATTGAATTTTGGGGGTAGCAGTTGCCGATCAAGGATTCCATACGCCTTCGGGGCGTTCGCCAGCACAATCTGAAAAATATAGACCTGGATATTCCTCTAAACCGGCTGATCGCCCTCACCGGGGTGAGCGGATCGGGGAAATCGAGCCTTGCCCTGCACACCCTTTACGCCGAAGGGCAGCGCAGGTACATCGAGACGTTTTCACCCTACGCGCGGCAGTTCCTGGAAAGAATGGACCCGCCGGAGGCGGACAGCATCGAAGGCATTCCGCCGAGCATCGCCATCGAATCCGGGACGGCGGTCCGCAGTTCGCGCTCGACCGTGGGAACCATAACCGAAATCAACGACTACCTGAAGCTGCTTTTCGCGCGCCTGGCCGTTCCGTACTGCCCGTCGTGCGGCAGGCCGGTGAGCGCCGACACGCAGGAGACCATCGCCCGCAGGCTGGTTGCGGAACTGGGCGCGGACGACAGGGTGCTGATCTGCTTTCCGCTGACGGTTGCCGCGGGCGGCAAGTGGATTCAGAGCCTGGTTTCGCAGGGATTTTTGCGCATCTTCCACGCCGCCAGAATCCTGGACCTGGAAGGGCTTGCCGGGAACGAAGCGGTACCCGCTTCCGGCTCCGAAACCCTGGTGGTGGTGGACCGGCTGCTGTGGGGAAGGGCGGACCAGGCGCGCGTGGGCGATTCCATTGCCACGGCCTACCGGATGGGCGAGGGGCGCGTGGCCGTGGTGGCCATGCCGGACAGGGTCCTTAGGTTCAGCTCCGATATGAGCTGCCCGGACTGCCCGGACACGCCTCCGGTCCCGGCGCCCAGCCCCAACCTGTTCTCGTTCAACAGCCCGGTGGGTGCGTGCCCCGAATGCCGGGGCTTCGGGCGGACCATCGGGGTAGACATGGATGCCGTCATCCCCGATTGGCGGCTCACCCTCCGGGAGGGCGCGGTAAAGCCCTGGGGTATGGACCGGGACGAGTATTTCGAACTGCTGGACTTTTGCCGCGCCGAAAAAATATCCCCGGACGTCCCCTTCGGGCAGCTCGATGAAGCGTCCCGCCGGAAAATCATCGACGGTACGAAAAAGTACTACGGGATCAAGGGATTTTTCGAATGGCTGGAGACCAAGACGTACAAGATGCACGTCCGGGTTTACCTGTCGCGCTACCGGGCTTACGTGCCCTGCGCGGCCTGCGGCGGGTCGCGGTTCCAGCCCGCATCGCTTTTGTACCGGCTCAAGGGGGCGGCCATCAACGAGCTGGCGTCGTGGAGCATCGAGCGGTGCAACGAGTTTTTCTCGGAACAATGGCCCGAGCTTGCGACAGACCCGGCCGCCGCGCTACTGGTCTCGGAAATCCGGAGCAGGCTCCGGTTCCTGATGGCCGTGGGGCTGGAGTACCTGACCCTGGACCGGCAGTCACGCACGCTTTCCGGCGGCGAAGTCCAGCGGGTGCACCTGACGCGCGCCCTGGGATCGTCCCTGGTCAACGTGCTCTACGTGCTGGACGAGCCCAGCGTGGGGCTGCACGCCCGGGACCAGAGGCGGCTCATGGGGCAGCTCGAACGGCTGGCCGCCATGGGCAACAGCGTGGTCATGGTGGAACACGACCCCGGCATGATCCGCTTTTGCGACCAGGTGATCGATATGGGGCCGGGCGGGGGAGAAAAAGGCGGCCGGGTGGTGTACCAGGGTTCGCCGGAAGGCCTGGCGGCTTCGCATGAAAGCCTTACCGGGGCCTACCTTTCCGGCAGAAAGTCCGTGGTGTCCGGCATTCGGGAGCGGCGCACGCCGGGCCTGGCGGGCAGGCTGGTGGTGAGGGGGGCCCGGCAGAACAATCTCAAGGGCATCGACGTCGGTTTTCCCCTGGGGCTGCTGGTGGGGATCAGCGGCGTTTCGGGCTCGGGCAAGAGCACGCTGGTCGAACAGACGCTGTACAACGGCTGGCTCAGGAAAAGGGGCAGGGCGGCCGAAAACCCCGGTCTGTGCGAGGGCATCGACGGCGTGGACGCCGTCGGGGAAATGGTCCTGGTGGACCAGCAGCCGGTGGGGCGCACCCCGAGGGCCAACCTCCTGACCTACACGCATGCCCTGGACCCCATCCGAAAAATGCTGGCGGCGAGCCCCGAGGCGGTCGCCAAGGGATTTTCGACCCGGCATTTTTCCTTCAACGTGCCGGGAGGACGGTGCGAGGCCTGCAACGGCGAGGGGTACGAGCGGGTGGAGATGCAGTTCCTGGCCGATGTGTTCCTCAAGTGTCCGCAGTGCAACGGCAAGAGGTTCCGGGAAGAGGTCCTGGACATCAAGGTGCGCGGGGTTTCCATCGGGGACGTCCTGGATATGACCGCGCGCCAGATCCTGGAACGCTTTCCGGAAAACGACCAACTGGCGCGCGCATTGGAACCGGTGATCGCCATCGGGCTCGATTACCTGAGGATGGGGCAGCCCCTGAGCACCCTGTCGGGCGGCGAAGCCCAGCGGTTGAAACTGGTGAGGCACCTGCACTCCGGCAATGCCCGAAACGGAAACGGCAACCCCGCCTATCCGGGAAGGCTTCCGGAACAGCTTCATCAAAAAGGCGACTTTTTCATCCTGGACGAGCCCACCACCGGCCTCCACCCTCACGATATCGCCAAGCTCATTCGCGTGTTGCACCAGCTTGCCGATATGGGCCACACCGTTTTGGTGGTTGAGCATAACCTGGATTTTCTGGCCGCGTGCGACTATCTGATAGACCTCGGCCCGGAAGGCGGCGAAAAAGGCGGCACCGTGGTGTGCCAGGGGACGCCCGAGGAAGTTTCCGCGTTTCCGGGAAGCATTACCGGCCGGTTTCTCAGGGAGCGGTGGGAGGAAACCGAAACCGTATATTTCGGGGACCGGCTGCTGGAAGCGGCCGAACCGCAAGTCCTGTTTTCGAGCGACGTGCGGGCGGTGCCCGCCGGCGTGTCAAACTCCGGCGGGCGCGTTGTGGCATTGGACGCGGGGGGCAGCCGGGACCGGGACCGCGAAATCGTGGTGCGGGGTGCGCGCGAGCATAACCTCAAAATCGGCGGCATCACCATTCCGCGCGGCAAAATGACCGTGCTTACCGGCCTGAGCGGGTCCGGGAAATCCACCCTGGCGTTCGACGTGCTTTTCGCCGAAGGCCAGCGCCGTTACCTGGAATGCCTGTCGTCCTACGTGCGGCAGTATTTCAAGATCATGGAAAAACCGGACGTGGACCAGATTACCGGCCTTCCGCCCACCATCGCCATCGAGCAGAGGACCAGCCGGTTCGGCCGGCGCTCCACGGTGGGGACCATTACCGAAATTTACCACTTCCTGCGCCTTTTCTTCTCCAAGCTGGGCGAGCAGCACTGCCCGGACTGCGGCAGGAAGCTGGAATCGCTCAGTTTCGACGACATCCTGGCCAGGGTCCGCGAGGAGGCGGGAAACGGCCCGGTAAAGCTGTTTGCCCCCATCGTTCACGGCAGGAAGGGCATCTACCGCGACCTTTTCCTGCGGCTCCGGCGCATGGGGTTCCAGAGGGTGCGGGTGGACGGCAGCCTGCTGGCGCTGGACCCCATTCCCCAGCTTGCCAGGCACCGGGAACACGATATCGAAGTGCTGGTGCCGGGCCTTGACCGCTCCGGCCTGAGTGCGGACGCCATCGGCGAAGGGGTGCGGCGCGGCCTGGCAATCGGCGGCGGCATGGTGCACCTGGGGTCCGGCGACAGCATGAAGATACTGAGCCGGCAACTGTATTGCCCGGTCTGCGACATGGGGCTCGCGCCGCTCGATCCCCGGCTGTTCTCGTTTAACAGTCGGCAGGGCTGGTGCCCGGCCTGCATGGGGATCGGCACGTCGCGCAGGATCAATACGGAACGCCTGGCCGGAGCGGCCGATGTGCCCATTAAGGACGGACTCCTGCCCTGGCTGCGGTCGGCCCTGTGGCGGGGGGCGCGCAGGAAAGAGGGGGAAAAGATCGAACGGCAGTGGGTGCGCCACCTGGGAATCGACACCTCGCAGCCCGTGGGAAGTATCCGGGAGGACGTGTGGGAAGCCATGCTGAACGGGCGGCGCGGAAAATTCCCCGGCCTCCTGTCCATCATCGGGGAGCTTTCGGAAGACGAGGAATCGTGGAAAACCGTGCGGCATCTTTTCGACGAACTGCCGTGCGAGGAATGCGGGGGCAGCCGGCTCAATCCCCAGGCGCGGTCGGTGTTTTTCCGCGACTGGAACATCTCCGCCCTTTCGGCGCTCAGCGTCTCCAACTTCAAGCAGGCATGGAAAAAACTTAAATTCAGTGCGCGGGAACTTCCGATCGCCGCTCCTATATCCCGCGAGATAACGGAGAGGCTCTCGTTCCTGGAAAAAGTGGGGTTGAGCTATCTTTCGCTGGATCGTTCCGGCGACACCATGTCCGGCGGGGAAACGCAGCGCATCCGGCTTGCCGCGCAGCTCGGGTCCAACCTCCGCGGTGTTTGCTACATCCTCGACGAGCCCACCATCGGGCTGCATCCCGCCGACAACCTGAAACTCCTGGAAAGCCTGGACCGGCTCAAGGAGAAGGGCAACTCGGTCATCGTGGTGGAACACGACCCGGAGACCATGAAGCGGGGGGACACCCTGGTCGAGCTGGGGCCGGAAGCGGGTTCGAACGGCGGCGAGGTGGTGGCGGAAGGCACTTTCGGGGAGCTGTCCGCAATGTCCGGGACCCTCACCGGGCAGTGGTTCGGAAAACCTTTGGGCGAGCTTTTCGAAATCCCCGCCCGGAAAAAGGCGGGGGCCATGGGTTGGCTGGAGGTATTCGGCGCGTCCGCCCGCAACCTCAAGAACATCGACGTGCGGATACCGGCGGGCGTTCTGGTTACGGTGACCGGCGTGTCGGGGGCGGGGAAGAGCACTTTGGTCAATGAGGTGATCTACAACGGGCTTTCCCAGGCGATCCTCAGGAAGGGGGCGGCCGCCGAGGGGCTGGATTTCAAGAGGATGGCCGGGTTCGAAAAATTCGGCCGCGTCCTGGAAATCGACCACAATCCCATCGGGAGGACGCCGCGGTCCACCCCGGCCACCTACATCGGCGTGTGGGACGAGATCCGGAAATTCTTTGCGCTCCTGCCCGAATCGCGCGCGCGGGGCTACGGCCCGGGCCGTTTCTCGTTCAACGTGAAGGGCGGCCGGTGCGAGGCGTGCAAGGGACAGGGCCGCATCAAGGTGGAGATGAATTTCCTGCCGGACACTTTCGTGCCGTGCGAATCATGCTCGGGCGGCCGGTTCAACCGGGAAACGCTGGCGGTGGAATACCGGGGCAAAACAATTGCCGACGTGTTGGAAATGACCGTAAACGAGGCGGTGGAGCTTTTTGCGGCGCTTTCCCGCATCGCGAAGCCGCTCCAAATTCTAAGCGAGCTGGGCCTCGGATACCTCAAGCTGGGCCAGCCCAGTCCCACCCTGTCCGGAGGAGAGGCGCAGAGGATCAAGCTGGCCGGCGAACTGGGAAACAGCCGCAGCACCACCCTCTATATCCTGGACGAACCCACCACCGGCCTGCACCGCGCCGACATCAAGCGGCTGCTGGACGTGCTGAGGGCACTCACCGACCACGGGCATACCGTGCTGGTGATAGAGCACAATACGGATTTCATCTGGGCCGGCGACTACGTGGTGGACCTGGGTCCGGGAAGCGGGGACCGGGGCGGCCGGGTGGTGGCCCGGGGGACCCCGGAACAGGTCGCGCTGAAATACGGAAGAACCTCCCAGACGGCCAGGGCCCTGGAACCCTACCTGCACGAATAACGGCTCGTACTATTTTGGCTCACGAAAAAAAGCGGGGGAAATCGTTCCCCCGCACCACTTTCTCCGCCACCTGCCACCCGCCATCCGATATCCGTCTTCAAAACTCCGCTTTCATGTTGTCCAGCATGGTGAGCATTGCCCGGTGGATGTGGTCGAAATGTTCCCCGTGTCCCAGGATGTCGTCCGCGCTCTGGATATACTGACCTTCCACCAGTTCGTCCGCACAATTTTGTACCAGCGCCTGGGCGCTTTCCGGAGACGACTCCAGGTGGAACTGGAGGCCGAGCACCCGGCCGCCGTTAGAGGAAAAAGCCTGCGCGGGGCACGCTTCGCTTTGGGCGAGCATTACCGAACCGGGAGGCAGAGAAAAAGTATCGCCGTGCCAGTGGAACGCCACGAATTGTCCCGGGAAGCCTCGGAAGGGGACGGAACCGGCCGCTTCGGGCCGCAGGGTCACCGGGAACCATCCGATTTCCTTGTAGCGGTTGCGCACCACCCGCCCGCCCAGGACGTCGGCCAGCAACTGGGCGCCCAGGCAAATCCCCAGAACGATTTTGTCACTTTTGATCGCCTCTTCCAGGAATTTTTTCTCCGCGTTCAGCCACGGGTATTCTTTTTCTTCGTAAATATTCATCGGCCCGCCCATCACCACCAGCCAGTCGAACTCGGCCGTTTCAGGGAGCCGATCCTGCCGGTAAAGGTGCGTGCCGGAGATTTCCCAGCCGTTGTCACGGGCCCACCGGCCGATGTTGGCGGGACCTTCGAACGGAACGTGTTGAAGATAGTGCAATCTCATTGCCGCCTCGCAATCAGGGTAAGGGTAAAAAAACAGCAATATCCGGTCTCGGAAATACAACATTCGTGCCCGGCGCGTATCGCGCGGGCGCAGTTACCAATTGTTACCGCTGCGGGAGAGGAAAACAAGCGGCCGGGCTGTTAAAAAGGGCGGGGGATGGGGGTCCCCCGCCCGACGTTCGTTTACTGCCTGGCTCCGCTCGCGATCCATTGTTCGATGAGGGCCGTCTGTTCTTCGGTGAGCCAGGGAGGGCCGTTTCGCGGCATTCGGGGTTTGTCCGTCCCGATGACTCTTAGAAACAATTCACTCTTTTGGGGGGAGCCGGGAACGATCACGTCCTTCGACCGGATATTTTCATAGGTATCCAGGCGGAGCCCCTTCGGGGGTCTGCGTCCGCTGTGGCAGGTGATGCAGCGCTGCTGAAAAATGGGAGCCACGTCCGCGTAACCGGGGCCGGTTTGCGGCGGCGGGGACTGGCCCCACGCATAAATTCCGGCGCCGTCGAGTACCAGGGCGAGCAACAGTGCCACGATGGCTGGCGCAGTCTTCATTTCAGGTCCTTCCGGCACGATGGTTGATCTGGAACGTTTATGGGTGTGTAAAATGGAAAAGAAGTACGAGGAATTTAAGGCGGACGTATCGAATTGTGAAGAAGGGTCCAGGTAAAAAAGGACTTGGCCGTGCACCCTTTGTCGAACCGGCCAAGGGAGGCCGCTCATTTCCAGGCAACCAGGCCAGATTGAACTACGACACAGCCGGTGATACTTACCGCTGCTTCCTTCCGGACCTGACGGGGTTCGTAGCCGACTGTTGCGCAGTGTCCAACCGGCGCCGGGAAATGGATACGACCAGCTCGGCTCGAGCCCTTCAAAGGGGATTCAACCCCGCTGAAGCGGATCTCGGGCTACAGGGCACCGCTGGCTCCCCGTCTAGCACGGCCAAGACCATTTTCACCTTGAGTCCTGCAATTTAACATCTTTCGGCGAAAGATACAACCTCCCGCGAAACGGTGCCGCGGCGGCTCAACGGACGGCAACCGGTCCCCGGTCCAGCAGAAAACACCGCGAGAGATCCACGGCGAAGGCATCCCTCACCGTTCTCACCGTCTCGGAATGCACGAGGTGGCGCCACCCCCCGATATAAAACGGCCTCTCCGACCTGCTACGCGCAAGCACCGAGAAAATCTCGGAGACGATGTGGTCTTCCCTCCTGCGCCACAGGGAAATGTCGCCGCCGGTCCACAGGTCGGGGGCCGGAAAATCTCCCCGGATTTTTCGGGCGGCCAGTTCATAACCGCTCGCAACGGATGCCGGGGCATCCTCGATTTTCAACAGCGTTTCCAGGTTCTCGGCGCAAATTAATTCCGCCCAGGTCTCGATCCAGATCGTGCTGAACTCCGACCGGTCCACCGGCGCCACCGTCGCGCCCGATGCGGCGGCAAAGGCAGCGGAGGCGCGGTACTCGAAAGGCAGGGTTATCTGCCGCGCTATGGCCGCAATCCGGGGATGTCCCAGTGCTTTTCGGTAATCCATGCTCGCGTTTCGGGCCGCCGTTCGCAGGTTGGCGTGGAATCGGCGAAGGAGCCGGCGGGAGTGTTCCATCCGGTAGCGCAGGGCGTAGGGGCTGATTTCCACCAGGATGGCGTCGGGCCGGTGCCGGGACAGGAAGGCCAGCGTCCTCCGGTAGCCCAGCGGGTCGGAATGAATGACGCCGAGCAGGACCAGGGAATTTTGGGGCGGGCGATCAGACCTCATGGCTGGCGAAGGCGGCTCAGGCGGACCCGGAAAACAAAAAATTCAGCTCGTTGAAGTGGTTTATGTGCAGATCGGCATCCAGGGCCGGGTTTTTGTATCCCACGAATTTGACCCCGGTGGCCCGTGCAAAGAGTTCGTCCACCTTGGAGTCTCCGATGTAGACCACATCGTCGGGCCGCACGTGGAACTCGGTGAAAATGTGCTCCATGATCTCGGGGTGCGGCTTGGGATTTTGCACGTCCGAAGCGCTCACCACCAGGTCGAAATAGGGGTCCAGGCCGTAATGCTTCAGCAGTTCGAGCGTGGACACGGTTCGATTGGTGGCCAGGGCCACGCGGTAGCGGCACCGGGCCAGTTTAAGGAATTCGAACAGACCGGGTTCGGTCTGGAGATATCCGTTGAAGGGGCCGAAGTCGATTTTGGTGAAGTACGCGTAGGCGCGCTCGAAATCTTCGCCCTCGTTTCCGATGAGGTAGATGAGCGACTGGCGGACGGGATGCATATGGATGAATTCGTACTGGTCGGCCCGCACGGGCGGACGCCCGATGGTGTTCATGATGTGGCTGTAGAACTGTATATTGGCCTCCCTGGAGTCGAAAAGGACCCCGTCGCAATCCAGGGCGACCACCCGGATATCTTTCGTCGTGGCAATGAAGGCGTCCCTCTTGCCGTTCTCCCCGTTGTCTTTCATTGGATGGACCACAGCTTCCTATATGGTGCCGCGCCTGGCAACGCGGCCTTTACTTGTAGGTATTTATGGACTAAATTACCGGTTTTGCTGGTCTGCAGCAAGGGTAATCCGATCCGAACCCCGCCGGAAAGCAGTCGTCGATGCGCCTCCCGACGTCAGCTCCGGCTTATTTTTATACGAGACCGATATGAAAAATCAATTCGATTATCTGGTGGTCGGAAGTGGAATCGCCGGCCTGACGTTCGCCCTCAAAGCTGCTCGGAACGGCTCGGTAGCGATAGTGACCAAAAAAGACAAGGTGGAGACCAGCACCAACTATGCCCAGGGAGGGATCGCAAGCGTTTTCGGCGGCGACGACTCTTTTCAGCTCCACATCGAGGACACCCTGCGCTCCGGCGACGGGCTGTGCCATCCGGACATTGTGGATCTGGTGGTGAAAAACGGCCCGGAACGCATCCGCGAACTGCTCGATCTCGGGGTGTCGTTCAACAGGGCCGAAACCGCCCCCGACCAGTTTGACCTGGGCAGGGAAGGCGGCCACAGCCGGAACCGCATCCTTCACTCGCAGGACATGACCGGCAGGGCCATCGAGAAAGTGCTGATCGTGGCGGCCGAAGAGAACCCCAACATAACCATTTTCGAAGACCACACGGTGCTCGATCTCATCATCCAGCACCGTTCGCTGAGGAGCGGGTCCACGAGCCTCTACAAGCAGGACGTCTGCCGGGGCGCCTACATCCTGGATATCTCCCGGAAGGAAATCCACACCTTCATCGCCAATGCGGTGCTCATGTGCACGGGAGGCGCCGGCAAGGTCTACCTGTACACCAGCAATCCGGACGTGGCCACGGGGGACGGACTGGCCATCGCCTACCGGGCAGGGGCCAGCCTGGCGAACCTGGAGTTCGTTCAGTTCCACCCCACCTGTCTCTACCATCCGCAGGCCAAGAACTTTCTCATCTCGGAGGCGGTGCGCGGCGAGGGCGGAAAACTGATCGACCGGCGCGGCAACGCGTTCATGGAAAAATACCATCCGCTCAAAGACCTGGCGTTTCGAGACATCGTGGCCCGGGCCATCGACACCGAAATGAAATCGAGCGGCGACGACTGCGTGTTCCTGGACATAAGCCATCGGAACGCCGATTTCATCCGGCAGCGCTTTCCCAACATTTATGAAAAGTGCAAATCCCTGGGGATCGACATCACCACCGACCCTCTGCCGGTGGTGCCCGCCGCCCACTATATGTGCGGCGGCATCCTCACCGACCCCAAGGGGCAGACCACCATCCAGAACCTCTACGCCCTGGGCGAGTGCGCGTGCACGGGCCTGCACGGGGCCAACCGGCTGGCCAGCAATTCCCTCCTGGAAGCCATGGTTTTTGCCGATGCGGCGGCAGCCGAGTGCAGCAGCAACATCGAAGAGTGGCGTAACCGCACGCTGCCCGAAGTTCCCGATCTTTCCACCAGGATAGACCAGAACGCCGTCTCGAACAACGAGATGGTCCTGGTGGCCCACAACTGGGACATCATACGAAGGTTGATGTGGAACTACGTGGGGATAGTCCGGACGGACCGGCGGCTCTCACTGGCCCTGAACCATATTGCCCAGATCAGGATGGAAATAGGGGAGCACATGCCGCAGATTCCGCTCAACAGCGACGTGCTGGAACTCCAGGGGCTGGCGCTGGTGGCGGAGCTTATCATCCGGTGTGCGATGCAGAGGAAGGAAAGCCGCGGGCTGCACTACAACCTGGATCACGCTCAAAAAGACGACGCGGCCTGGTTGAAGGACACCATTGTGACCAAGTATCCGGGCGAGCAGTTTCTCTCGGCCGTCGGCTTCAGGCCAGATGAACCGATTTGTGATCCTCCGCCGGTTCTATCGTTTCAGCATCGATGATCGGTTCGGCGGGTTGCTGCGGCGGAGCTTCGAGGAGCTTGCCCGAGTTGGCGTTCTGCTCGATCCTCATGGTGAGCATCCCGCCCATGAAACTGATCTCGTAGTTCCTGTTGGAAAGATCGGAGTGCGTGAACGATTCGCGCAGCTTGTGGAACTGCCGCTTCGCTTTCTTGTAGATGTAATACAGGGATGTGGCGAAGAGTGCAAAAATGAACAGGAACACCCACCCCGGGGTGGAGATTACTTTGCCGATGAACATGATGACCGCCAGGATGGCAAAAACGAAAACGACCTGGAGCCCCATAATGATATAAATATAGTGGATCCCCTGGTTTATCGGATCGCGTTTCGGGGATTGCTCCTCCGGTTGCTTTTTCTCTTTTCGTTTTCCGAACAGCCGGCTAAACCACATCTTATCGAGATTCCCCCGCTTTGAGGACTTGCGCCGCGACTTCCTCGACTTCGGCGCTGTTGGGCGCCGGCAACTGAGGTGACGAGGGATTGCTGAGGAGAAGCTGCTCTTTTATCCGGTATTTTTCTATTTCAAGCTGATTGAGCAGCATCTGCTTCGAAAGCCTGTAGCGCAGGTAAATGATCCAGGTAAGCAATGCCCCCGTAAATACCGCCAGCCCGAGGAAAAACCACTGGTAATCCCGCACCGCGGCCATGAACGATTGGGCCATGTCCCCCAGAAAAGACGGCACCAGCCATAAAATAAGCATTATCGAAACAATTACGAAGCCGACGTGCAGGACGGTGATATTCCTGGAGGCGCTGAGAAACGAATCGAACCGCGTCGATTTGCCCCGCTGCGCTGCGCCCTCGGCCGGCCCCTCTTCCTTGTGCCCCCCGTTGAGCAGGTGCATCCAGACCTGCACCAGGAACGCGAGCAGTAAAATCAGCCCCATCGGCAGCCCTATGGCCAGGAGCACCCAGGTCCTCAGGGGAAAGGGCACCATCTCCGTTTCCACGTGAGTGCTGTAGTTGCGGAGCGGGCCGAAATTGTTTTCGAACATCATTTTTTCGTACGCGCTGAGAGCCGCGCCGGAACTCTCGTATACCTTGGTGCCGCCGGGGTCTTCGATCACTATCCGCGACTTCAGCCCCGACTGGCTGGAAACGGCGACGTAGACCGCGATTTCGAGAACGAGAAGCAGGATTACGCTTACCGCCAAGACGATTTTGGCCGACTTGCGCGCCTCGAAAAGCTCGAGCAATTTTATGTTTGCCATAGATGCTTCCGTAAAGGGCCGGCCGGCAAATTTTGAAAGTTCCGCCCGGAGGCCGGCCAAGCGTTTCAATAAGGGAAGGCTAACATTCCGAATCGGGGAGAGTCAAATAAAAACGGCCTTGGGAGGGCTGGAGCGGAAAGCCCCGCGCCGGGAAACCCGACGCGGGGCGCTTGAATTCGAAACGTTGCGAATGGACACCGTAGCCCGGCGGCGCGAGGCTGCCTTTTCGCAAGTCGGTGCGGCACAGTTACCGGTTAAGCTCCTTTTCCCGCGGGAAGAGGGGAAGGTACCGGTAGGAAAGCGAAATGATCAGGGTGCAGTACGCGAGCATGGCGATGATGGGCGCCGTCTCGTAGACCGTCGGCACATAGACCTGCCAGGAATCGAAAGGCATGACCGGAGCGGCGATGGCCTGCACGGTCATCACGAAGCGGTTGAGGCAGACCCCGATGCAGTCCAGCAGGAATGCGCCGAAGAGCAGGAAGTTGCTCTTCCTGGTTGTCGGAGAAATCAGCAGCAGGGCCGGAAGGACGCCGCAAATACCGATTTCGGCCACCAGGAGCCAGATGCCGTACGGTCCCCAATAGAAATCTCCGAGCTTGAACCCGAACGCCGGCGATTGGCCGAAGGCCCAATAGGCGGTGTCGGCGATCTTGAGGATGACGTAAACCGAAAGCAGCCCGCCTTCGATCTTTCCGATCAGATCATAGACGCTGCGGTCCACCAGCGTCTTGCCGGAAACCTTCTCGATGGACCTGCAAATGAGAGACGTGAAGGCAGGACCGGAAGCGATGGCCGACAGGATGAACAGGAAGAAGGTCCACGGCCAGATGAACAGCCCGGCCCGGTAGGCGAAGGGCCTGGCGAACAGAACGCCGGCGACGCCGCCCAGCGACCCTTGGTGGAAAAAGCTGAGAAAGGTGCCGGTAAGGGCGAAAATAGCCATGACGTCATGCATGCTGTGGCCGAGGACGTTGAGGGTCCTGTTCTCGCTGATCTTGCGGTTTTCCAGAATTATGGGCACGTATTCTATAATGAGTACAATGGCGTAGCAGGTGATGCAGAAGATAACTTCGGTCAGCATGGAGTGGACGTTCGCGTGCCAGTATCCGAACCAACCCCGCAGCGGCTGGCCGATTTCGAGCAGCAGGACGGCCAGTGCGCCCGTGTAGCACACGAACCCGACCACCACCGCCAGGTTGATGATCTTGCCCAACTCCTTGAGCGACGGGAAAAACCGCGAAAGCCCGTAGTACATAAACCCGCTGAAGAAGGCGCCGGCGCCGAGCGCGATAATGGCCAGGTCGGCGGTGATGTATGCTCCGAAACCGAAATAATCGTTGAGCCCGGTCACGTTGAGGGCCTTGATGAGCACCACCGCTCCGGCCACTACTCCCCAACCGATCAGGCCAAACAAGATCAGTACCCAGAGACCAAAGACGGGAAGCGGGCAGCGCTTCACGCCATCCGGAATCAATGCTTTATCCATTCTCGACCCCTCGCAAACAAGGAAAGCAAATTCAGCTCATCCCGAAATCGTCGATTCCAATACTACTTGATATGGTTATCCGCCAGTTTCTTCACCCAGTCTCTGCTGGAGAGATAGTAAACTTTCGGTTCGGTATGGAGCTTTTCCAGGATCCGGAACGCGCGCGGATCTTTTGCCAGCTTGGCGACCTCGGAATTTTCATCCCGGAGGTTTCCGAAGGTGATCGCCCCGACCGGACAGGCTTCGGCACACGCCGGCGTGTAGGTGGCCTTGTTCGGGTCGGTGCCGTCCGCGTAGGCCTTCGACCGGGCCTTCATCATCCGGTGGCTGCAGAAGGTGCATTTCTCCACCACGCCGCGCATCCTGGGGCTGACCTCGGGGCTCAGCATGGATTCCATGGGCTTGGGCCAGGCCGGGTCCCACCAGTTGAAGTCCCTGGAATGGTAGGGACAGGCAACGATGCAGTACCGACACCCGATGCACCGCGGGTAGATGTGCGTGACCAGCCCGGTTTCCTCATCGCGTGTGGTGGCGTTGACCGGACACACGAAGGTGCAGGGAGCATGATGCGGGGCATCGCAGTGCATGCACGGGCGCGGCAGGTAGGCCATACTGTAGTCGGGATAGTCCCTGCCGTTTTCCAGCAGGTAAATCTCCATCCAGGTTATGGAACGCAGCTTGTTGGATTCGTCGGGCCTGAACGATACGTTGTTTTCAGCCTGACATGCCACGCTGCATGCGCCGCAACCGGTGCACTTGTCCAGGTCGATTGCCATTCCGTAACGAAGACCGCTTTGAGCATGTCCTTTTTCGCTCACTGGTTATCCCCCTTACACGCGACGCAGTTGAGCGCGGGTAGCCCATATCGTCCCCATACCGCTCACCGGATCGAGTTGGACTTCCATCAGACTGTTCGCATTCACGCCCTTGTTCTGGATATATTCGTCATAGGCCTTGTGACCGAGCCCCTTGGGAATGTAGATCACCCCCGGACGCGCCGCCTGGGTGAGGTTCACCCTGACGGTGGCTTCTCCCTGGGTGGTCTTGAGCGAGACGCGGTCGCCCTGAACGAGCTTCAGCTCCGTGGCGGTCTTCGGATGTATCTCCACGAAGACGTCGTTTCCCTTGAGGACCACGTCCGAGACCAGCTTGTTCATGAAAGGCGGATTGGCAAGATAGCCGTTCGTGATGAACGGGCTGACGTAGGTGACCAGCAGCAGAGGCATCTCGGTGGCGCTGCCCGAGGGTTCCAGCGGCGCGAAATGCGGCAGGTAGTTCCGATCTTCGGTCGAGGCGGGCAGTTGGGCCTGGCACGCCAGCCCCAGTTTGCCCGAAGGGGTAGTCACGGGCACCGTGCCTGCCGGTGCGTCGTACCAGGCGGCCCCCGCCTTGAGCTTTTTCCACAGGTCCGCGGCGTCGGCGAAGTTGGGTTCCACGGAAGCGCCCGGCTTGAGGCCCCACAGGTGCGTCCCGGGCTTGTCGGCAACGGCGCCTTTTTTTGCCTGCGCAATGCCGTCCACCCTGAATTTCAAATATTCCTCATAGCTTTTCCATGGCAGCGAGGACGCGACGTCGGCCCCCAGTTGCTTTGCCAGAGCGAGCAGGACGTCCCCGGTGCTCTTGGTGTTCGCCTGCGGCTTGAGGATCGGCGCGGATACGGCGTAGTATGCAAACGGCGCCCCGGGAATTCCCATGACGTCCTCCAGACCCTCCAGCGCCATGTGGTTGGGAAGGATCAGGTCGGCCCGCAAGGTCGTTTCGTCCATATAGGAGGAAAAGGAAACCAGGGTCTCTATCTTTTCAAGCGCCGAGAGGAACAGCTTGCTTTCGGGAAGGCTGAACGCGGGGTTCGCTTCGTGGACCAGCAGTACCTGGATGGGGTACGCCGGCCCGGAAACAATGCTGTCCAGAAACGCGTACATTCCGTTCTGGGCATGGGGACCCATCTTTTTGGCCAAATCCAGCCGGGGCTGCTGGCCCGCTTTTTCCGCCAGGGCATCCTTTTGGACCGCGGGAAGCTCCGAAAGCGGCAAATCGGGCGCCAGGCTCACCAGTCCGTTCGGCTTGAGGTTCCCCTTGAGCACGTTGAGGGCCACGAAAACCAGTTCGTGGTAGATGCTGTTGGTAATATCCGGAAGTCCCATGCCCCACACGGCGACCGCTCCGGGGCTGGACGCGAACTCCTTTGCGACTTCCCGCACCTTGGCGGCATCCACGCCGGTCACCTTGGCCACGGCATCGGGCGAATAGGTGGGCGAGGAAACGAGGCTCTTGAACCCCTGGTGCTTTTTGCCGGCGCCGTCCGTCCAGTCTTCAAACCCGAAGACGTTGTTGCTCACATAGTCGGCATCGTAGCTCCCGCCGGTAACCATGAGGTGCGCAATGCCCATCGCCAGGGCCGCTTCGGTTCCCGGAGCGACGGCCACCCACCGGTCGGCTTTGGCTGCGGTGAGCGAACACCGGGATTCCACCTGTACGAACTTTACGGAACTTCCCGGCTGCTTTTTGAAGGCGGCAAGGGCAAAGCCCGGCCCCGAACCGCCGTTGACCAGATTAGCGCCGAAACTGATGACGTAGGCCGCGTTTTCGAGGTCGAACGCAAAGGGGGCCGCCTTTCCCACCGTCATCATGGCGGCCGCCTTCATGCCGTCGGCCTGCGAGGGCATGTTGAACAGGTTCCGGGAACCGTAGGCGGCGAAAAACTGGGCCCACAGGTCGTCCATGCTGCTCTGCCTCGCCGAGGTGATGCAGGCTGCCGAGTACGCCTTGCCGTCGTTTCTCATCGCCCCCAGCTTCTTGGCCAGTTCCACCAGGGCCTCGTCCCAGGAGATGGGCTGGAAGCCCGCAAGATTGCCGCGCCCCCTGGTTTGCTTGAGCGGCTGATTGATCCGGTATGGAGCGTACAAAAACTGAAGACCGGCGGCTCCCAGGGGGCATATCCCGCCCTTGCCGACCGGGTCCGCCGGATTTCCTTCCAGCAGGATGGCGCGATGGCCGTTGACCAGGCGCGCCTGAATTCCGCACCCTCCCTCGCAAAACGTGCACACGGAAGGTACCTTGGTGATCTCACCCCGCTCGGGAGAGGGGCGCCATGACCAGTTCTGTGACCAGATGGCCGAATCGTCGGCCAGTTTCCACGGCAATGGCGAGAGCAATGTCCCGCCAACCGCTCCGGCAGCAAATTGCAAGAAAGCTCTCCGACCGATACTCATCCCGTCAACCTCTCATATGACAGAAAAAAATTCAGAATGAATGCGTTTCACCCCTGCACCCGGGTGACTTTTTTACTTGTGGCATATTTCGCAATTGTTCGAAGCGCCTTTGCTGGCGTGGCATTCCTCGCATTCGACCATTTTCATGGTAGAGATGCTGTAGCCGGTCAACCGGTTTTCCCGGTAGACGGGCAGAGTTTTCTCATCATCGACCTTGCGATGGCAGGTTACGCACTCCAGGCCCTTGCCTTTGTGCGGAGCGTGTGAGAAAAAAACGTTGTCCGGTTGCCAGGCGTATACTTTCCAGGGAACTTCCTTGTCCTTGGCAACGTAGTCTTCCACCAGGATGCGTTCGGCTTCGGTGTCACCCATGGCCGATTCGTGGCACTCCTTGCACTTTTCGATCCGCGGGATCCCGGTGTAAGTGCCGTCGGCACGCAGGGCGTGACAGGATTCGCAGTCATTGTCCTGGTGAGCCGCGTGGCTGAAATTGATGGGTTGGGTTTTCTGAGAGTAGAGCAGGTTGGGAAAGACCACCCACCCCACTACCAGGGCGGCGATGAACCCCAGCAGGAAAAGGACTACCCCCAGCGCCTTGCCCGAACTGCCGGTTTTCTTTTCGTTTGCAGGATCTTTCATAGGACAGCCTCTGTACCCCCCACTAAGAATAGCCAAAAGCATTGAAGTTGTGCCCGTTATGCAAATGCGGCAAACCACAAGTGAGAAAAATAACGATGATGAACCTTATTTCTTAAAGCAATTTTTGTCAGGATGTGCGACCACTTAATAGATTAGTTAAACTCTTGTCAAGAGAAAAACTGCCAAGCAATCGGCGAACAATTATTGAACAAAGTGCACTTGCACGCTACTCGTATAGCGAAAACATTCACATACAACGTCGGCTACAACCCTTTTCGTGTTACAAACGGTATTGATTCTACGAATATTTTAGGGATAAAAGAGACTGCGGCCCCGGCACAAGCCCCGGGCCGGTTCCCCATACCGGCAGGAGAAAAGGACGGCGAATGCTCGAAGTGATGACTTTCAATCTCCGATTCGAAAACGACCATGACGGCGAAAACTCCTGGGACTACCGAAAGGAACTGGTGACGGGGCTGGTGGACAGGCACCGCCCGTGGGTGCTCGGGACACAGGAGGGCACCACGCCGCAGCTTCGCTATCTGCGGGAGCACCTGGACGGATACGAACTGTTCGCCCCGGGCCGCTACTGGGAGGAGAGCTGCCAGTACTGCTCGCTCCATTTTCGCCCGGACAGGGTGCGTGCGGTTTCGGGCGGAGAATTCTGGCTGTCTCCCACGCCCGAGGTCCACAGGAGCATGAGCTGGGACAGCGCGTTTCCGCGTATGATCAGTTTCGGGGTGTTCGAGGAATTGGGTTCGGGCCGGCAGTTCTGGGCCGGCGTCACCCACCTGGACAACGTGGGAACAGTGGCACGCTACGAACAGGCGGCGATCATCATGCG
Organism: Syntrophobacterales bacterium Delta_01; assembly: GCA_001603845.1. Classification (GTDB taxonomy): domain Bacteria; phylum Desulfobacterota; class Syntrophobacteria; order Syntrophobacterales; family Syntrophobacteraceae; genus SbD1. Next base: position 27,915 of record LUZZ01000038.1, read on the forward strand.
CCGCCTCCGTGAGTTGAGTGTGCCGAAGATCCTGGTGGGGGACTTCAACGACCGTCCCGGTTCGCCGGCGCACGTGCTGCTCACCCGGCCCGAAGACGGAATGTTCGATAGCTGGGAAATCCTCCGGAGGCCGGAAAACAGCAGCAGCATGACTTATCATAAGTTTCAGGGAACGCCGCAGGTCTGCCGGATGGACTGGATACTGGTGAGCCGCGATTTCGCGGTCATGGATGCTCGGATCATATACGATCACTCGGCGGAGGGGCGCTATCCGTCGGACCATTTTCCGTACATGGTGCGGGTGGCATGGGCGTAGCGCGGCCCGCAACAGTTGGGAAATAAAATATGAAAGACAGTATACGAGTTGCAGTGATTCAGCCGAAACCCTATCCCGCGTTCGACGATCCGAGAAACATCGGGCATGCGTTGCAGTTGATGGAAAAATGCCGCGGCGAGCAACTGGACGTGATCTGCCTTCCGGAATATTTCCCCACGCTGGGCGACCGGGAGATCGGGGCCGCTGCCCGCCGGTACAAGAGCTACGTGATCGCCGGCATGGTCGAGTCCGAGGGCGACAAGCTGTACAACACGGCGACCCTTTTCGACCGGTCGGGGCGCCTGGTGGGGCGGCAGCGCAAGTGCAACGTGGCGTCGCTCGAGCGCGAAAAGTTGAGCATTTCGCCCGGCGACGGGATCTTTCGGGCCTTTTCCACCGATTTCGGAAAGATCGGCATGCCGGTGTGCATCGACCTGTGGGGGCAGGCCGATGCGGCCCGCCAGCTTGCCGACCAGGGAGTGGACGCCGTCTTCAATATCGCGATTTTCCCCATTCTTCGCGGTTACTGGAAAACAGGGGCCAGTGCCCGCGCGTTCGAAAACTTCCTGCCCGTCGTCGGGGTGAACACCGCCGATTATAATGCCGTTTTCGGCGAGAAGCGGGTGCACCAGTACGGAGGGGGAAGCTTCATCATTCAGCCGCCGAAGATCCTGGACAAGGACGACTTCCGGCGCTGGGCGAGGGGGCTGGACAATATCGACAACTGGGTCCAGGTGGAACTGGACGAACTCGAACAGGTTTACATCGGCGAGGTCAACCTGTCGGCGGCGAGACGGTGGCGCGGGGAGTTTTTCAACCGGTTCGGGTTCCGAAGACGAACTTGAGGTGAAGATGGCGGGGCCGGGTAGAAATATCTATCTCAAAATGAAGACCCTGGACGAGGCTCGCGGGATCTGGACGGACTGCGTTTCCGGCCTGAGGGCCCCGGAGGAGAAAATCCGCTCGGTGCGGGCGTTGCACCGGGTGACTTCGCGGCCGGTGACGGCGGACCGGTCCGTTCCCCATTACCACGGAGCGGCGATGGACGGGTTTGCCGTGGAGGCCCGAAACACCTTCGGGGCAAGCGATGCAAACCCGGTGCGGCTGGAACTGGGCGGAAAGGCGTTCCCCGTGGATACCGGCGACCCCCTGCCGGAGGGTACGGACGCCGTTATCATGATCGAGCACGTCGAGCAGATATCGGAAGGGGAAATAGAGATCCGGTCCGCGGCTTTTCCCTGGCAGCACGTGCGGAAAGTGGGAGAAGACATCGTGGCCGGGGAACTGCTCCTGCCCCGGCAGCATCGGCTGCGCCCGGCGGACCTGGGAGCGCTTCTCGCCGCCGGAAAAAGCGAGGTGTGGGTGAGGACCAGGCCCCTGGTGTGGATTCAGCCCACGGGGACGGAGCTTATCCCCGCCGAGCGGGCCGCCGAAGCCGGGCCGGGGGAGATCATCGAATTCAACGGGACGGTGCTCGCCGCCATGGTCGAAGAGTGCGGAGGGGTGCCGGAGCTGAAGCGGATCGTTCCGGACGACTACGACGGCATCCGGCGTGCGGTGCTGGACGCGGTGGATTCGCCCGCCGGTGTGGTGCTGATCAACGCCGGGTCTTCGGCCGGGTCGGAGGATTACACTGCGGCGGTCATCGCCGAACTGGGCGAGGTGCTGGTACACGGCGTGGCCATGATGCCCGGAAAACCGGTCATCCTGGGGCGCATAAAGGGAAAGCCGGTCATCGGCATTCCGGGCTACCCGGTTTCGGCGATCATGGCTTTCGAGCAGTTCGTGCGCCCGCTGCTGCACTCCGTGCAGGGGATCGAGGCCCCCGCCTTTGCGACGGTTCCGGCGATCCTCGGCCGCAAAATGCCTTCGAAGCTGGGGCTGGAAGAATTTACGCGCGTGATTCTCGGGGAAGTGGAGGGAAGGCTGGTGGCCATGCCCATCCAAAGAGCCGCGGGGATCATCACTTCTCTTACCCGCGCGGACGGCATCCTGCAGGTCCCCCAGGAGCAGGAAGGGTTCAACGAGGGCGAGGCGGTCTCCGTGCGCCTGCTGAGGCCCGCCGACCAGCTCGACTACACGCTCATCATGATCGGGAGCCACGACAATACCATAGACGTGATCGCCAACGAGCTGAAGACCCGTGACAGCCGGGTGCATCTTTCGTCGAGCAACGTGGGAAGCCTGGGCGGCCTGCTCGCCGTACGGCGCGCGCAAACGCATTTTGCGGGCTCCCACCTTCTGGATACCGACAGCGGGCGGTATAATTATCCTTATATAGAGCGGCATCTGGGGGGAACGTCCGTTCGGCTGGTAAAGCTCGCCATGCGCCAGCAGGGGCTTCTTATCCGGAAGGGGAATCCCAGGGGGATCGATTCCATCGCCGCCCTCACCCGGCCGGACGTATCTTTCATGAACAGGCAGGCGGGGTCCGGGACGCGCGTTCTTTTCGACTACTGCCTCCGTCGGGCGGGAATTTCGCCCGAGTCCATCCGGGGGTACGAGCAGGAAGAGTTCACGCACATGGCGGTGGCGGTGAGCGTTTTGAGCGGGCGTGCCGACGCCGGCATGGCGATCTATTCGTCCGCCAGGGCGCTGGACCTGGATTTTATCCCGGTCTCCGAGGAGCGCTACGACCTGGTGGTGGCCGAGAGCGCCTGGGAAGATTTCAAGATAAGGTACCTGCTGGACGTGATCGTCTCCGGCGAATTCCGCCGCAGGGTTTCCGCCATGGGGGGCTATGACGTGACGGATTCCGGCAGGATCATGGGTGTTTGGGATGGGACGAGGTGGATCGAGCGCGCCGAGTAGTCTTCGCGATCCGGCGTGCGATACCATGCCCGGGTATGTGAGGCTGCTGCGGACCGGGGAGCTTTTGCACCGGGCGCAGGCGCTGGAGGCGAAGCTCAGGCGTTGCGACCTGTGCCCGCGCGGCTGCGGGGTGGACCGGACCGCCGGCCGTACCGGCTTTTGCGGCGTCGATGCCCGTCTCAAGGTGGCGGCAATCAACCTGCACCCCTGGGAGGAACCTCCCGTTTCGGGGACCCGCGGTTCGGGCACCATTTTCTTTTCCGGGTGCACCCTGCGGTGTATCTACTGCCAGAACTACCCCATCAGCCAGATGGGGGTGGGCCGGCACATGAGCCCAAACGAGCTTGCAGGTCAGATGATAGCGCTCCAGGAAAAGGGCGCCCACAACATCAACCTGGTGACTTCGACCCACCAGATGGCGGGCTTCGTACGCGCGCTGGCGACGGCGGCGCAAGACGGGCTGAGGATCCCGGTGCTGTATAACACCAGCGGGTACGAGTCGCTCGAAACGCTTTCCCTGCTGAATGGGATCGTGGATATTTATCTTCCCGACATAAAATATTCCGATCCCGAAGTCGCGCACACTCTTTCGGCGGCCCGCGACTATGTATTTCATAACCGGCGCGCCCTGGCCGCAATGTGGGAGCAGGTGGGGCCCCTGCGGACGGACCCGCTGGGCATCGCCCGCAGGGGGATGATCGTGCGCCACCTGGTGCTGCCCGAAGATCTGTCCGGCACCCGCGATTGCTTATCGTTTCTGGCGCGCCGGCTGGGCACTGGTGTGTGGGTAAGCCTCATGAACCAGTATTTTCCGGCACACAAGGGTCATGCTACTCCGCCCCTCGACCGCAAGGTATCCGAGGAGGAATATGAGGCCGCTTTCGAGGCCCTGACCAGCCTGGGGCTTCTGGAAGGCTTCACACAGGAGTGCTAGCGCGGCCGGTTTTGTAAGACGTAAAAGGGACGCCGCAGCCCGCAGGATTTGCGCCCCGGCCGGCCGGCCCGTTGCCCGGTTTTGGATTCCGTAGAAAATATCATTGGAAATTCCCATTCATAACCATGATAATGGAGCAGTCCCTTTACAGGTCCTTATTCTTGCCTTCCATTCTCACTGCAGCAGGACCGCCCGATGGAAAATTCCGGCAGCTACGAAAAAATCCACCACAAAATCCACCACAGGTTCGTCGCCACCATCCTTTGTTTCGCCCTCATCCCGCTGTTCGTGGCCGGTTTCGGAATCTATTACCAGTTCGCGGACATCTACAGGGCAAGAGTCCTGGAGAGCCTGCGCACACTGGCTGAAAACCGCAGGAACGCCATAGACCTGTTTCTCGAAGAGCGCGTCTCCCAGTTGAGCGCCCTCGTGTATACGCAGTCTTTCGGCCAGCTCAAAAATGAAGAATACCTCAACCGCGTCTTCACTTTGCTCCAGGCGCGCTCGAAATCATACCTGGATATCGGGATCATCGACCACGACGGCAACCACGTGGCCTACGTGGGGCCGTATCAACTGAAGGGGCTCAATTACAGGAACGAGGAATGGTTCCACGAGACCATGCTTCGCGGCACCTACATCAGCGACGTGTTCATGGGGTTCCGGAAATTTCCGCATTTCATTATCGCCGTGATGCGGAGGGAAGGGGACACCAGTTGGATCCTGCGGGTGACCATCGACACCGATATTTTCGACAGCATGGTGAAGGCCGCTCAGGTAGGCCAGCGGGGAGATGCGTTCGTGGTGAACCGCCAGAACGTGTTGCAGACCACCCCCCGGTTTGGGGGCGAGCTTTTGAGCGTGGCGCCCTGTCCCAGTTTTCCCCGGTTTGCCGGCACGCAGGTCCGGGAGATGGAACTGGACGGCACCAAGTCCCTGGTGGCCCTCACGTGGCTCAAGAACAAGGACTGGCTGCTGGTGATCCGCGAGGATCCGCCGGAAAACCTGGTCCCGCTTTTCCGTGCCCGCTTTCTGGCGATGATACTGATGGGGGCGGGCGTTTTGGTGATGGTGCTGGGGGCGCTCCTGGTATCCCGGTCCATGATCCGGCAGCTTGAAAAGAGCGAGCGGGAAAAGGCCATGCTGGATGCCAGCCTCGTGCAGTCCAGCAAGATGGCGGCGCTGGGAAAGCTTGCGGCCGGGATCGCCCACGAAGTCAACAACCCCCTTGCGGTCATCAAGGAAAAGGTGGGATGGATTCATGACCTGCTTTCCGAGGAAGATATTTCAGGCAGCGAGAACTACAAGGAATTCGACGACGCCGTACGCAAGATCGACTACCACGTGGACCGGGCCAAAAAGGTAACGCACCGGCTGCTGGGGTTCGCGCGCAGGATGGAGCCCATCCGCGAGCAGGTGGATCTCAACCGGCTGGTTTCGGAGACTATCGATTTTCTCAAAAACGAAGCGCATTATCGCAACATCGAAATCGTCACACACCTGGACCCCGGTCTTCCCACCACCATCAGCGATTCGTCGCAGGTCCAGCAGGTGGTGCTCAACATTTTGAACAATGCCATCGACGCGGTGGGAAAATCCGGCACCATAACGCTTGCCACCCGGTTCATCGAGGAAGACCGGGAGCTGGCGGTCACCATATCGGACAACGGGCCGGGAATTCCCGCCGAACTGATCGACAGGATATTCGATCCGTTTTTTACAACCAAACAATACGGCATGGGAACCGGATTGGGGCTTTCGATCAGCTACAGCATCGTGGAGAAGCTGGGCGGCCGGATCACGGTTTCCAGCGAGCCGGGACAGGTGACCACGTTCACGATATACCTGCCCCAGGTAAACGATCTGTCGGTCTGAGGCCGGGGGGCCTCGGTGAGAGCGGATGCGGCAATGCGGTCGCGATGGTCTTTTCGTCGTCCCGGCAGGGCGGAAAAGAGCTTATTTTCCCACAAAGGTGTAAACCATGGCGGAGTGCAGGGTTCTTATCGTTGACGACGAGCCTGATTTTCTGGAAACGATCGTCAAGCGCCTTCGGAAGCGGAAGGTGGATGCAATGGGAGTGGGCAGCGGCAAGGAGGCCGTGAAGATACTCGATGAGCAGACCTTTGACGTCGTGATACTGGATGTTAGAATGCCTGGAATGGATGGTATCGAGACACTGAAGGAGATCAAGAGAAAAAGCCCCCTTACCGAGGTCATCATGCTCACCGGCCACGCTTCGGTCGAATCCGGAATGCAGGGGATGCAGTTCGGGGCTTTCGACTTCGTGATCAAACCGGCGGACCTTGACGAGCTGATCGAGAAAATAAACCAGGCCAGCGAGAGGCGAACGCTCCACGAAGAAAGAATCAGGAAAAACATCCGGTGACGGAATGCGCCGGGTGCCGACCTTTGTCATCTTCTTCCACAAGACTGTGATTACCGGGCCATGCAGATCAACCATCGCTCATTTTCCGCAAGGATCTACTATTTCGCTCTGCCGCTGCTGGTCCTTTTTCCGGCCGTTCCGCTGTGGATCTTCGGCCGCTGGGCCGCGACGCTCATGCTGCTGCCCGTTGCCGCGGCCTGTTATTTCGTCGTGAGAACTCTCGCCGGGGAGATCGCCAAGGCGCAGGAGCAGAAGTGCTTCCTCGACGAGCAGCTCATCCAGTCGCAAAAGCTCGCCGCCATCGGGGAGCTTTCGGCGGGCATTGCCCACGAGATCAACAATCCGCTTGCCATCATCATTCAGGAACTGGCCTGGGTGCGCTGCCAGTTCGAAGGTAAAAACACCGGCGGCGACAAGTTGGCAGAGGTCGAAGATTCCCTGCGGGAGATCGCCAAGCAGGTCGACCGGTGCAGGGAAATCACCCATAAGATGCTGGATTTTGCCCGCAAGCAGGAACCGCTTATCCAGGGCACGGACCTCAACAGACTCATCGAAGATATGGCAAAACTGGTAGAAAGGGAAGCAGTCCCCCGAAACATCCGGATAGTCAAGCAGTACCTGTCCGATCTACCTGCCGTTCACACTGACCCTCCGCTCCTTCGCCAAGTTGTGCTGAACCTTCTCAACAACGCCTCGCAGGCCATCGGGCAAAACGGCGTGATCACCATACGCACTCTTGTCCCGGAAAACGGGTTCGTAGACATGTCCATAACGGACGACGGCTGCGGCATCCCCCGTGACAACCTGGACAAGATTTTCGATCCGTTCTTTACCACCAAGCCTCCCGGCAAGGGCACGGGGCTCGGTCTTGCCATCTGCCACAATATCGTCGTGCGGCTTGGAGGACGGATAACGGTGGAAAGCGAACAGGGCAAGGGCACGACCTTTACGGTCAGGCTTCCTGTCGATCACAGCGCTGGGAAAAGAGGGTAGAGATGGGCGAGAAACCACGAGTCCTGGTAGTCGATGACGAGGAACGGTTCAGGACGACGCTGCGCAAGATCCTGTCGGTGAACGGAATGGATGTGGCCGATGCCGGCAGTGCCGCCGAAGCGTTCGCCGAACTGGAGAAAAAGCCCTATGACGTGATCGTGCTGGATGTAAAAATGCCCGGCATGAACGGGATCGAAGCCCTGGGCAGGATCAAAAAGGACAATCCGAACGTGGAGGTGATCATCCTCACCGGCCATGCCTCGGTGGACGCCGCGGTGGAGATCATAAGGCTGGGCGGCTACGAGTACCTGCTCAAACCCTGCCCCGTAGACGACCTGATCGGCAAGATAGAATCGGCGTGGGAACGTAAAATGGACAGGGAAAAGATGGGGAAGCCGCCGGTCAGTCCTGATGCTGCTTCTTGAACGACTTGGACTCGATGCTCGCATCGCGCATCAGCCGGTGCAGGTACTGGCGCTTGAGGCCCGACTGCCGCGCCGCCTGGGAAACGTTTCCCTCGTTTCGCGTGAGCACCTTTGAAAGATACTCGGTTTGAAACCGTTC
>LUZZ01000371.1 GCA_001603845.1 Syntrophobacterales bacterium Delta_01
AAATCGGAACTCAAAATCCCGAGCTTTGCCAGGAAAAAGGCGAACACCGGCAACTCGAACGCAAGGCCGAAGACCAGCAGCACCTTGTTGGCGAAGGCCAGGTACTCGCTGGTTCGCATCATGGGCGTGATGTAGTCGCTGGCAAATGAGGCGAAGAACTTGAACCCCGCCGGGAACACGACGAAGTAGCCGAAAAGCGCGCCCGCGATGAAGCAGAACGCCGAGAAGAAAATCACCGGCAGCATGTAGCGCTTTTCATTGGCGTAGAGGCCCGGGGCGATGAACTTCCAGATCTGCCACAGGATCACCGGGACGGAAAGCAGCATGCCGCCTATGAACGAGACTTTCATATAAGTGAAGAAAGCCTCGTGGGGGGCCGTGTAGATCAGCTTGGCGGACTGTCCCTGCGGTATGGCGTGGATCCAGGGCAGCATCAGGATTTCAAAGATCTTCGCGCTGAAGACGTAGCACAGGATAAAACCCAGCCCCACCGAAACCAGGCAGATGAGCAGCCTTCGGCGAAGCTCGTTCAAGTGTTCGAATATCGGCATCTTGCCTTCGTCAGCCATTATATTTTCTTTCCTGTTCCCGGCTTACGACCTCGAAGCGGGGGTGCCGGCTTCATGCTCTGAAGACGTGTCGGAGGAGGTCGAAGATTCCGTTCCGGCCGAAGCGGTCTCAGTGTTTCCCTGGCCGTTCGTGCCCTGGGAGGAAACCTCACCGGTTTTTTCAGGCGGCTGTTCCGCCGGAGTGGAACCGTCGTCGGCCGCTTTTTCACCCGATGCCGGCAGGGAATCGGGTTCTTCGGCGGGCGGCGCTGCGGGAGTTGCGAAGGGGTCGATCGATGCCGTATCGATCCCTTCGGTAACGGCCGACTTGATGGCGGTACCCTGGTCCATCACCATGTTGTGAGCGTATTGTTTTCCGAGAACAATTTCGCGCTGCGCCGAGCGGAACTCTTCCTTGAGCCCCCGTACGGTTTCGTCCTGGTCGAGGGTATTTTTGATCTCATCCATGGCTCTTTTGAATTCGGCGTACCCCCGCCCGAGCGCTCTGGCCAGGTCGGGCAGTTTTTCGGGGCCGACCACGAGCAGCGCCACGGCAAAAATCACGAGAAGTTCGGAAAAACCTATTCCAAACATAATCTTCTTCCTGGATAAGAATGGCTAGGAGCCGAACCGGTCGGGCTCCCGGGTGAAACCGGAGTGCAGGCGATTCAGGCGCTGGACAGGTGCTTACGGCAGCCGCACTCCAACTGCCGGGATGAACATGCGATGTAACGGGAATATTCAGAGCTGTTAGTGGGGAGTATCGCCTGGTTTCGTTTCTCCGGAATTCTGTTCGCCTTCCTTGGGAATCTGTTTCTTTTCCTCATCGCCCTGGGCACCGCCCATTGCCTTCTTGAATTCGCTGATGCCTTTTCCCAGGCCGCTGCCCAGTTCGGGGAGCTTTTTGCCGCCGACCAGGATGACCACGCCAAGGAGCAAAA
>LUZZ01000372.1 GCA_001603845.1 Syntrophobacterales bacterium Delta_01
AGGTGAAGTTCGGCTGGTCCGTGGAACAGGCGGAGGAGCACATCGGGAGACTGTGGAAACCCGATAAGATCTGGAGAGGCTTCATCGAGGCTTCCCGCAAAGAGTTGGGCGTCAGCGGCTGACATGGGTTTCCCCCATTGTTTGTAAGCCGCAGAGCCGTGCCCGCCCAACCGGGTATGGTCGCAATGCTGAGATCGCGCCTTCCATCACTGTAGGCCGACCGGCAAGCGTTTTGTTTCGCCCGATTCGAATACGAGTATTCGGGCAGCCCCGCTTTTCCGTCCCCGTGCACGTTTGCGAACGCGTGCCGTGTTCGCATTCCCACCTCGTACTTCAATTTCTTCTTGTGCTCCGGTCCGAAACCGCTCATCCTGGCGGCTGGCGCGGATATCGGAAAAGGGAAACAGCATTAGAGGGATTGTTTCCATGAAACAGGTAAAATACGTCCTTGAAATCTATGAACCGGGAAATGTCCTGGATAAGATGAAGACCATCGAATCCGCAAGCCCGATTCCCATGGCGGCCGGGGATTTCATCGCGGCCGGTGCGTGGGAGGGGTTTCGCGTATCCGACCGCTTTCAGGTCGTGGCGGTGGATCACGGGATATGGGAGTTTGAGGACGTTGTCATCCACAAGCTCATGGTGTACACCAAAAGAATCGTGGCGGACACGGTCCGCCAGTTCTATGATGTCATTTTTGGGAAATGATGCCGTCCGGCATCCGGAAGGTAAGNNGTAATTCCCGATGAACGGCTCGTCGAGGCCCTGAATCGGCACGCGGACTCGTTTTACTCCTGCCACTTCAGCCTCCATGCCGCCCATGTCCACGACGGCCGTCACAAATATTGCCTCATGAAAACCAACCGGTGGGTCGAAGTCCTGCGGTCGGTGCACATCCCCCGGAAATACCTGTTGATCAACAGCCGCGCCCACGCCCATGGGGAATACTTCGATCCCCAACATCTGCGCCGGGTGATTCGATCCCTTCGGTTGATGATGAAGGCGGGAGTGATTTCCGGCATCGTGTTCGCCGATGCCTATTACCTCCAGGCCATTTCCGATGCGGCCGGGGACGAAGCCTCCGAACTCGAAGCCGTCCCCGGCGTGAATTTCATGCTGGACACCCGGGACCGAATCCTCGAAATATTGGAATTCATATCCGGCACCCGCTTCCGGCTTCCCGGAACACTCGTACTGGATCGTTCGCTCAACCGCCGCCTCGACGCCCTCGCGGAGGTTTCCGCCCGGTGCAGGGAAGCGCTCCCCGACGTGAAGCTGGAACTCTTAGCCAACGAAGGGTGCCTCTATCACTGCCCCTATAAACTGACCCACGATTGCCACCTCGCCCTGGTCAACATGGGGCAGCCCCTGGATACCCGCCGGATCAACCGGGAACTGGGATGCATGCGAACGCTCCAGCGCAACCCCTCCCTCCTGTTTAAATCTCCGTTCATCCGCCCGGAAGACGTCGATGCCTACGCTCCTTACGTCGATGTCATCAAGTTGTGCGGCCGGACCCTGGGGGCGACCTTCCTGCTGCGAGTGGTGGAAGCTTATCTGCGGGGCGAGTATTCGGGCAACCTGCTGGACCTGATGGATGCCATGGATGGAACGGCCGAGTGGCTGCACGTTTCCAACGACAGGCTGCCGGCTGGCTTGCTGCGGCAGTTGACGTCGTGTTCGAAGGAATGCCGCACCTGTCCGTACTGCCGAAGCCTCATCGAAACCTGCGCAAAACCGAAGGCAATCCGCCTCGAAAGAGCAGACAGTCGAGGGACTCCATCGGGGTCATGAACGAGACCTTCTCAGCTTGGCGATGACCTCGGCGACCCGCCGGACCGTTCGGTCGATTTCGGCTTCGGTGGTGAAGCGCCCGACCGAAAACCGCACGGTGCCCATGGCGTATTCGATGGGAACGTGCATCGCTTCGAGCACAGAGGAAACCGCCACGCTGCCGCTGTGGCAGGCCGAACCCGCCGAAACCGCGATATCCGGCAGCTCCGATAGGATTTCGTTTGCCGCCAGAGAACGGAAGCTGATGCTGGAAGTATTGGGAAGCCTTTTTCCGGGATGGCCGTTTATCCGGAGGTCCGCCAGCTCCGCCTTGAGGCCGGTTTCCAGCCGGTCGCGCATCGCTTTCATGTGGGCTGCGTAGCTCTCCAGGTTCTCGTCGACCAGCCGGCACGCGCGGCCGAGGCCGGCGATCATCACGGTGTTTTCCGTTCCGGCCCGGCGGTTTTTTTCGTGGCCCGCGCCGTGGATGAGCTTTTCGAGCACCGTGCCAGCCCGGACATACAGGGCCCCGATCCCCTTCGGAGCATAGAGCTTGTGCCCGGCTATGGACAGCAGGTCCACGCCCAGTTCGTCCACCCGGACGGGAATCTTTCCGACGGACTGGGCGGCATCCGTATGGACCAAAATACCCCGGCGATGCGCGATTTCGGTGATTTCCGCGACGGGTTCCACCGTCCCGACCTCGTTGTTGGCATGCATGACCGTAATCAGGACGGTCGCCGGAGTGATCGCTTCCTCCACCTGCTCCGGCGCCGCAATCCCCGCTTCGTCGACGGGCAGGTACGTCACCTGGAACCCATTTGTTTCAAGATATCCGCATACTTCCAGAACAGCCGGGTGCTCGATGGCGGTGGTGATGATGTGGTTGCCCCGGTGGCGGTTGGCGAAGGCCGCCCCTTTGATGGCATAGTTGTTGGACTCCGACCCGCCGCTCGTGAATACGACCTCGTCGGGTTCGCAGTGCAGCATTTTCGCAATATAGCTTCGGGCCTCTTCGACCGCCCTTTTGGCCCTCATGCCGAAAACGTGCGAACTGGAAGGGTTTCCGAAATGTTCGTGGATAAAAGGCAACATGGCGTCGGCAACGCTCGGGTCGATGGGCGTTGTCGCGTTGTAGTCAAGGTAGACGGGCTCCATCATCAGTTCTCCTGGCCGGACGTCGATCTGCAAAGAAACAAGGCGGCCGCACCGCGCGCGGTATCCCCGTCATTTATTTTTAAGCTTTCAACCCCGGCGGCACAATGGCCGGCGAGCAGATCGGGACGATCCGGGGAGGCGAGAAGGCTCAGGAGACAGGCCTGAGTTCTGCCTTTCGTACCGGCGGCACAAAAAAACCGTGACACCTTTCATCTACATCATGGTGCAATAACTTTTGACGTTTTGTAGAAGAAATCTTTTTTATGACGATTGTCATATTGCAGAGACCTGACTCCAGGTTCCAACTGATCAAGATTTATCTTGACAATTTAATCGACGATCACCTATACTCTAAAAATAGATTCGACATAACATATTGAATTCCCTAGTCTTCCATGGAAGTTCCGTTGCGTCTTGTACTCCGTCTCAAGCTTAACATTCTGTTTTATCCGTTTTAGGTGTTTTGTCCGGCATTTTCCTAAGCTGCTGTTAAACACTCTGGAAAAAGGAGAAACAGATGGGGTTGGGAAAGCTTTCAGAGGCCGTGGAAAAGACAGTAAAGTCGGCTACGGGGGTCACGGAGGCAACCCTGGATGAAGTCAACCGGTTAATGGAGGAGTTTTATAACTTCCTTCCTACTATCAAAAGACTCGGGCTAACGGTTGAATTAGTGAAGATGAAATTTGGCTTGCCGCCCGGGATTCGTGCGAATTTGACTGGGAAGCTTGAAGACATTGATGAAGCGAAGGTTAAGCAACTCATTGATACCGGAGGTCACAACAAAATACTGACACTTTTTCTGAAAGCCATCCGTTCGGTAGCTCTGCTGAAAAAACCTCTAAGCGATAACGGGTTTAAAGGCCTTAAGATAGATCTCAGCCTTGGAGCAATTCCCAATATGGATATCGAGGTTTTGCAGTAATCAAATCGGAACCTTGTAGTTATTAGATGTCATATCAGATTAAAGTCCGTTCCGGATTAAAAATGATTTAACGCCGCTTCATCTCGCGTCTGCGCAGAGGCGTGCCTGCCGGCGGCGGCATGGATGTAGAGAAGGCTTCCGCCCTTTATGCGGTTGATGACCGAACCGGCGACCGCGGTCGGTATGGCGGGGCAGCCGAGGCTTCGTCCCAGCCGGCCTCCGTTGAGGACGACGGATCGCATGCTCACGTAATCGGCCCCGTGCATCACGATCCCGCGCTTCAAGGCGTTGTCGTTGATCCCTTTTTCCAGGCCGACCAGTTGGAGTTCGACGCCGTGTTTCCCGTAATACTTCCGGCCTGTTACGAAAAATCCGCGGCAGCTCTGGAAGGATTCCGGCCGGTTCGAAAACGCCGTGGCGTAGGCCCAGCCCGAATTTTTGCCGTGCGACACCAGGTATTTTTCGACCTTGCCGGTTTTGAGATCCACTAGGTACATCCGTTTCTTACTGGACGGTTTCGTGAAGTCGATGACCGTCAGGTAGCGCCGGTTTCGTATGGCCCCCCTGAAGGAGTGCAGACGTGCCAGGACGTTGCTGAAAGCGCCTTCGTTGCGCAAGATCGGCTTGTCGGCGATGTTTGTGTTTATTACGGGGGGAGGAAGGCGCCTGAAAACCACCGAAGAAAACTGCCGGCCCCTGCTGGGCCAGGGGAGCAAGACCAGGAGCGCCGCCAAGAGAATGGCCGGGTATAGACGCCGCCGCCTCGAAGGAACCGAAGGGCTTGGGGACTTCGACCGCTGTTCCTGATCAATCGTAAGCATTGCGAATCCACAACCTATTGCACGTTCAACCCTGACGTTTGCACCGCACTTTACACCAGCGGGCTTCGATTCGCAATGCCGCAAGCCCCCGACGGAATGCCCGCCTGTCTGTCGAAAATGCCCCTGGTACTGGTTTGCTCGAACTTGAGCTAATGAAAAAAGCGGGGGAAATGTTTCCCCCGCCACATTGAGATTGACCCGCGAAGCAGTGTGAGGAGCCGTGAGGTGCAGCTCCTCCAGTCCTTCAAAGCATCGTCTCCGCACTGGCTTGGACGCAATGGCTCATGACGCCTCGCATCGCCCACGCAGCACGAAAATTCTATTTCCAAGGCAGACCGGCGGTTAAATAGGTGCTCCGCCTTTCCAGGAAGCATCCTTTTCACCCAGCCTGGCCAGGAGATCAAAGGTCGAGTTTATGGCCAGTTCGATCCCGACCCCCGTGCCGCCCGCTTCGGCGCCGCAGAGGTAGAGGCCCGGGACGGCCGTTTCGACATCGGGGCGTCCTTTTCCGACCTGGCCGACACTTTGCCCCAAACCGATGATGGCGCCGTTTTCCAGGGCGGCGGCGTGCAGATCCTTGGGGGTCGTCACATGGCGCCAGAGAAGGGCTTCCCTGAGCCCCGGGAGTATTTTCTCCGCGGTTTCCACGATTATTTCTTCGAGCCTTTCCACGTCCGGTGTCTCGTAGGGAATGATGGCGCCCGCGGTCAGGAGCTGCCGGCCGTAGGGGGCACATTCGGGGGAGAAATTAGACGGTACGGGCATGAAAAGAGGTACTTCTTCGGGGAACCTGCCGGCCAGGAGAGCCTCCTCGTACTGTTCGGGGTCGAGACCGGCTATGTGGGTGATGAGCTTCAAGTCGGTCACGGGATGCTTGAGGGCCATCCGGACGATCAGCATGCTGTAGGAATATGACATTTCCCGGACCCGCGAACGCTCCTTTTCGGGAAGCAGTCCTTCGGGAAGCAAATCGATCAGGGTGCGGCGGCCGTCGGCATTGGAAACGACGACAGGGGCACGGTATTCCGCGTTCTCCGTGCGGACGCCGACGGCGCGGCCATTTTCGACAATGATTTCCTTCACCCGGCTGCCGGTTTGAATCAAACCGCCATTTTCGGCAATTCCTTCGGCGAGTACGCTGGAGATGACCCCGCACCCCCCGACCGGATATCCGCTGGCCCGGGAACGCGCCTCCTCGCGGAAACAGCGGATGAACTCGCCCGCACTCGCCCGATGGTAGGGAACGCAGACATAGATCATCACGATGTTGTTGAAACATGCCAGCACCAGGGGATCGCTGATACCCTTTCGCATCAGGTAGGTGCGCAGATCCACGTCGTCGAGTTCCCGGGACGCGGCCTCGTCCATGTTCACGATCTCCGAGGTCGTGTTAAGAAGTCTTGAATATTCATCTTCGGAGATACGCCCCTGGAGACCCCTGGGAAAGGCGAAAATCTCACCGCGATAACTGGTCATGGGACGGACGTGTTTCCAAGTGATATGGCCCTGCTTGCCCAAGGTACGCAAAACGGAGCCCAGGGGGCCTTTCTCACTCTGGGAAATAACATGGGCCCCTATGTCGAGAGTGAATCCATCTCGTTGAAAGGAATGCAGCCGTCCACCGATGGTGGCGTTCTTTTCCAGGATCAGGACCTTCTTGCCGAGACGGGCTCCCGCTACCGCCGCAAAAGACAACCCCCCAATCCCGCTACCAATCACAATGACGTCATAATTCATATTCTCATGCCTCATTCTTTCGGGGGCCGGATAGCCCGGCCTCTCCCCGCTCTTTACCACGAATGGCTGATAGCATTCTGCCGACAGGCTTCCACGCAGGGCAGCGGTGCGCCGGCCTCTTTGCATTTTCCGCAGGTGTATTTGATCTTATTGCGAACGACTTCGGAGACGATGGCTACGGGCTCGTCCCGCAACGGATCGTTGGGGTCTTCCCCGACTTCGAAACATTCGGCCGGGCAGGCCCGGACGCAAGCCCTGCACCCATCGCATTTGTCCGTATCGATGGTAATGAAAAAATCGCCCGATCCGTCCTGGTACCCGTAATTGGCAATCAAAGCGTCTTCCTTAAAGGCCGACCGGCGGCGGCGATCCCCCGTGCTACCCGGCGGCTTTTTCCGCCAACGCTCTGGCGTACAATGCGGCGCCCAAAGCGCCTGCAATCTGAGGGTCGTAGTTCGGGACCAAGGCGGTCAGTCCAAGCTCCCTTTCCACTCGGGTGACCACTCCCTTGTTCTTGGCGATGCCGCCGGTAATCCCGAATTCTTTTTCCACGCCGACGCGTTCCAGCAGGTTGACCACCCTGCGGGCCGTGGCCAACGAGAAAGAAGCTAGGACTTTCTCTCTCGACCAGCCTTTACGCAGCAGGCCGATGGCTTCGGACTTGGCGAACACGACGCAGACCGACGAAACCGGCGGGGGTTCTTCGTCGACCTGGAGCGACAGTTCCCCCACTTCGTTGATGGACACGCCGAGCACGTCGGCAAAAGTCTCCATCCCCCTCCCGGTACCGGCGGCGCATTTGTCGTTCATCAGGAAACTGGTCACTTTTCCCTTCTCGTCGCACCGGATGGCCTTGCAGTCCTGCCCGCCCATGTCCAGCACCGTGCGAATGGTCGGGCCGTATATGAAATTGGCCCCGCGGGCGTGGCAGGAGATTTCGGTAATCGCCCTCTGGGCGAAGGGCACGTTGACCCTGCCGTACCCGGTGCCGACCGTGTATTGGATCTGCGCCAGGGTCAGTCCGTCGGTGTCTTCCATGGCCCAGTTGATGGCGTTGGTGGCGCTGTTGGGGCTGTCCGCCCCGGTGCGTGTGTTCGCGTAGGCATAAAGCACGCCGTCCACCATGATCACTGCCTGAGAGCTGACCGAACCCACGTCCACACCGGCGCTGACGATCTTTCCGTCTTTCCAGGAAAGGTCCGGATTGGTCCAGCGCGATTCCGTCCATCTCCAGTATTCTTCCGCCATGTTAATCTTCCTCCTACCCGAGAGCCGCGATCAGGGCGGCGCCATAAGCCGCCACGTATTCCGGCTCCTGGGGGACGATGATCTCGGAGTCGAGTTTTCGCTTGAGTGCCGCGACAAAGCCGATGTTGCGGGACACGCCTCCGATAAGCACGACACTTGGTTCGATGCCCACCCAGCGGGTCATGGATGCGACACGGTCGGCGATGGAATCATGGATGGCCCAGGCGATGTCCTGCTTGGGGATTTTGGAATGTATCATGGTCACCAGTTCGGATTCGGCGAATACCCCGCACTGGGCCTTGATGCTCACCGCACGGGTGCTCTGCAAGGACATCGGCCCCAGTTCTTCGAGAGGCACTTCCAAAACATGCGCCAGGGCTTCTATAAAGGACCCGGTACCGGCGGCGCATTTTTCGTTGATGGCAAAATCGATCACTTTGCCGTCTTTGTCGATCCTGATCGCCCGGCTTTCTTCCGTGCCCACCTCAATGACCGTACGAGCGGACTCGTACAGAGCGAATGCGCCTTTGGCCGCGGCTTTGGCCTCGGGGACTTCCCCGATGGTGCCCACGATTTTGCGGCCGGCCCCGGTGGCCAGAATCTTACTCATGTCCGCGGCCTTGTAACCGGAACGGGATTCAAGGTCGGCCCAAGCCTTTTCCAGGGAATCTTTGAGGTCGTATCCGGAGGGGGTGATGTTTTGGGCCTTGATGTGCCCGTCCTCCACAACGACGATCTTGATGGTCTTGGTCCCGATATCTACGCCTGCGGTCAGCATTTGCTTATATCCTTGCAGCATATCATAGATTCATCCAGCCCGGATCCTCGCCCCATGCATGCATCATTTTGCGTACCAAGGTTACAAAATATGCTTAATGATCTGTGAAACCGCCGATAAGCTGGGAGCTTCTTTGGGAAGACCAAGCAAAGTCCTGTTAAGCGAGTCGTAATGCCTTATATTCTCGTCTATCGGGATATAACCCCATATATTCATATCCTGCTGTCTTATGATCTCTTTCAGACCCTCGCTTGACTTGTTGAATTTATTAATGACAAGACCTATCCGATCGTCCGGGACGATATTTTGACCGCGAGCGACCTTTATTATGTCCTTCGCAATTTCAAGGCTTCTGAAAGATGACTCGGCCACGACCAGAAGAGTATCCAGACGCTGCATCACTCTCCGGTTTATTTGTTCGGGACCCGCTTCCCCATCGATGATCGTGAAATCGTAATTCCGGGACAGAGTTTCAATTCCGTACTTCAAAAGATCGTTGACCGAACAGAAGCATCCCGGC
>LUZZ01000373.1 GCA_001603845.1 Syntrophobacterales bacterium Delta_01
GAAGAGATTGCTGTACGCTAAACACTCAGATTTGTTGTCGCAGCGCGCAAAAGCGAACGACTTTCCCGCTTACTGGATTATATCACACCTCTAGGGTGGGATATAATATACTGTAAAAAATCTGCAAAAGGAGACTCCCTGTGAATGATCATTCCCCGCGTCTACGGATTATAGGACAATTGGCAAAAGAATACGAACAAAAATATAAGGAGTTGCAGAAGCTGGTTTCGGAAAGCCCTCCCGAAAGGGTCGTGCTGCAGCTCCTGGCCCTTTCCGAACGCACTACCGACCGGTTCCGGTCGGCCCAGGTCGCGCTTTTTTCATCCCCTGGATTATCCGAGGAAAAAGACGAGCCGTTCCGGGCGGCGGCGGCCATGAGCCGGGCGTTTGACGAGATGAGGATCCTTTTCCAATTCGCCATGCAAAACTCCGTGGAAGACAGGGGGCGGGAGGAAACCGGGCCGGAAGAGGGATAGGGGCCGCCTTGAACGCGCAGGGGCGCTTCGCCCCCTGCTTCTCCCGCGCCGCTTCGCGGTTCCGTTTGGGGAAGGCGGATACTGTCCGGCGGAGCGGAGATGGGGCAAACGCCGTAGCCGAAAATAACCGGACGTGCGGAATTACCCGCGCTCCAACCGGCGTATCCTGCAGCCGGAAGGGTCCTGTGCCCGGTAGGGGCAGTCGCCGGCGCACTCCGGGGGAGCGGGCATGTCTTGCGGGTGCCCGAAAGCTCTGCCGCTTTCGCCCATGCACCGGCACACGCTCATCACGAAAATGCCGAGAAAGCTGCCCGTAAACAAGCCCAGCAGGAATTCCATGCTTCAACCCCCGGAAGATGGAGATACTGGGGCCATTTTGAGCATCGGCCTTCCCGGGGGCAATGGGGGATGTGCGGTAATTCGCATGGAAATATCAGGTATACGCGGCGACGGCTTGCGGAGGCCGGTCGCTCACGGGTCTTTCACCCAGACTTCAAATCTTTCTCCCTCGGGATCGAACCCGCACTCCAGGCGGAACTTCCTGCGCCGCACGATCTCTTTCATTTTGCCTATGGGAGTGGGGATTCTTACCGAAAGTCCGGAATCCAGGATTCTTTGCAGCAGCCGGGAAAAATCGCCCTGCGACTGCCTCACGGCGCGGATTTGCCAGATGTATACCGAATTGCCCCTGCGTTCCAGGTGGCCGCGGAACTTGTCCGACGTGAAGCCGATCTCCACGGCTTCCGGCGAATCCGGCACTATCTGCCGTCTGTAGAGAGCACCACCGCAACTTGCGTCCATTGGCGCCTCCTTCTCAACACGGTTGCCGAGCGGGGCGGATCTCAACGGAAATAAGCCTGCGCGATCATCTCTATACGACCATTGTGCCAGCGGATGGCGCCTTGTCAACCGAAATCCGGGCGGGGAGGCCCTCTTTCCGGGAAGCTTTTCCGTGCATGACATCCACCGCGGCATCCCCATCGCCCTGTCCGGCGGGACGCCGGGCGTCGCTCCGGACCGGTCCCGGAACAGGAGCCTGTTTTGTTCAATGAGTGAAACGCATTATTTTCGATAAGGAAACGCAGTAGACCATATTTACATAACTTTACATCTATCTCTCCCCCGAATCGGCAAACATTCGGCGCCGACGTCCGGAACCCGGCATTAATCTTCAGTCTCCGGCATCGAACGTCCGGAATCCGTTGCCCGGTATCCAGTACCCGGCACCCGGCGCCGCTCCCCCTCCAAATCTTCACCCCCCATTGCAAAAGGTTGCCTCCGGGCATAAGTTCTCCCACATGAATCGTTCCCGCTCACAATCCGTTATCGGATAGGGCGGGAGACGTTTCCTGAATGAAATTTCAGGCCCGATTCCGGCCTCTTAACGGGCGGAGGGCAGATCAAATCGCCCCGTTTGCCCGTCCCGCCCGACGGAACTCTTTTCCGGGCGGTCCTGGAAAAATAAGAGAGGACAATCGCCATGCTTACAGAAATCAATACCAGGACGGCCGGGAAACTTCCTCACCCGGCCTTCGATCAAACCTCCTCCGGGTTTGATCCGCTGTTCGATATCCCGGAAGATTTTCTCAACTTTTTGCTCCCGCTGCACCGGGAGTTCACGCCGCGCCAGCAGGAACTGGCCGCGAAGCGCGCCGAAGCCCTGGAAAGGTCCCACCGGGGACGGCGGCCCGACTACCTCCCGCCTTCGAAGGCCGCCTCCGCGGACTGGCGCATCGAGCTTCCCGCCTGGTGCCGGGACCAGAGAAACCAGATGACCGGCCCGTCCGACGACGCCGAACTGGTGGTCAAGATGCTGAACTCCGGCGCGCCGGGGGTGATGCTGGACCTCGAAGACTCGATGGCCAACGTCTGGCCCAACCTGAGCCTGGGCATCCACAACATCCTGGAGTCCCTGCGGGGAAGCCTCACCTACCTCGACGCGAAACGCAGACAACTGGTGGGGATCGAGCCGAGCGGCACGGTGATCTGGCTCCGGCCCAGGGGGTTGCACCTGAGCCAGGCCGGAGTGTTCGACGAACAAATGTCCGCCTCCCTTTTCGATACGGCCGCCATCGTCTATGGAATCGATCCCGGCACGCTGAAACATCCCCTGTCCTTCTACATTCCCAAGTCCGAATCGGCCGAAGAGGCCCTGTGGTGGCGCGACCTGTTCCGGACCCTTGCCGTCGGGAAAGGACTGCCCCCGGACTACATCAAGTGCATGGCCCTGGTGGAATCCCACCCCATGGCCTTCCAGATGGAAGAGTTCGCCTACAACCTCAGGGACCACCTCCTGGGGCTGAACCTCGGCCGCTGGGACTACATGGCCAGCCTGATCCACTTCAATCTGTACGATCCCGGCTGGGTCCTGCCCGACCGGAACACCATTCCGCACGACGTGGCGTTTTTCCAGAACCTGCGCGACCTGCTGGTCGAGGTATGCCATCGGCACGGGCTGCTGGCCATCGGCGGCATGACCGCTCTCTACCCCAGCCGGGTGGACCCGGAACTGAACGAGCGGGCGCTGAAGGTGCTGGCCGAGGACAAGAAAAACGAGGCCGACTGCCTGATGGACGGTGCCTGGACCGGCCATCCCGACCAGAACGAGATCGCGGTGAGCCGGTTTCCCGATCCCAACCAGGGGTTTGCCCGGAGAGCCTCCGCGGACCGCCGTCCCGACCTGAGACCCGTGCCCGAAGGGGTGGGAAAGAAAACCCTGGAGGGGACTCGGGCGGCCGTTCGCACCGTCATCCGGTACCGCAACGGGGTGCTGAACGGCAAGGGCGCGTCCCTTCTGGACGGCTACATGGAGGACCTGGCGACGGACCGGATCTACCGCCTGATGATCGCCCAGCGGATACTCCACGGGGACCGGGTGAGGATAGCCGGCGGAAACGGCGGCGAGGTCCGGCACACACCCGAACTCGTCTCCCGGCTGTTTGACGAGGAGCTGGGACGGATCCTGAGGGAGCTTCCGCCCGATACGGACGCGGAAACCGTCGAAAAGTACAGGCAGGCCAGGCGGATCAGCGAGGACATGATCGCAAGCCACCGGTTCGACCCGGTATAGTCCCGCACGGGCGCTTCCCGCGTGGGGGCGACGCCGGCAGTTTGAAATTTATCCGCACGGTAGTGCGGTTTGGAGGAATAAACCATGATAACGGACGAAGAATTCACCCAACCCGCCCAGTGGGGCCGGGAAGAGCGCTGGAAGGGCATCGAGCGCCCTTATACGGCTAAAGACGTTCAAAAACTTCGCGGCACGATACGCATCGAGTATACCCTGGCGGACCACGGCGCCCGCCGGCTGTGGTATCTGCTCAAAAACGAGCCCTACATCGCGGCCCTCGGGGCGCTGTCCGGCACGCAGGCCGTGCAGCAGGTGCAGGCAGGGCTCAAGGCCATCTACGTCAGCGGCTGGCAGGTGGCCGCCGACAACAACAGCATCGGGCACACCTACCCCGACCAGAGCCTTTACCCGGTGGACAGCGTGCCGAACCTGGTCCGGCGGATCAACAACGCCCTGACGCGCGCCGACCAGATCGGCCACATGGAAGGCGCCGACGGACCGTACTGGTTCGCGCCCATCCTGGCCGACGCCGAGGCGGGCTTCGGCGGGGCGCTCAACGCGTTCGAGCTGATGAAGGCCATGATCGAAGCGGGGGCGGCGGCCGTCCACTTCGAGGACCAGCTCTCTTCGGCCAAGAAATGCGGCCACATGGGCGGCAAGGTCCTGGTGCCCACGGCCGAAGCCATCCAGAAGCTGGTCGCCGCGAGGCTGGCCGCGGACGTCTGCGGGGTCCCCACCCTGATCGTGGCCAGAACGGACGCCAATTCCGCCGCCTATCTCACCAGCGACGTGGACGAAAGGGACCGCCCGTTTTTGACCGGCAAACGCACGGTCGAAGGGTTCCACGCCGTGCGCAACGGGCTGGAAGCGGCCATCGCGCGGGCCATTGCCTACGCCCCGTACGCCGACATGCTGTGGTGCGAAACCTCGGAACCCAACCTGGACGAGGCGCGCCGGTTCGCCGAAGCGGTCCACGAGGCGTACCCGGGCAAGGTGCTGGCCTACAACTGCTCCCCGTCGTTTAACTGGAAAAGGCTCGACCGGGTGAGCGTCCGAAACTTCCAGGAAGAACTCGGCCGGTTCGGCTACAAATTCCAGTTCGTCACCCTGGCCGGATGGCATTCGATCAACATGGGGATGTTCGAGCTTGCCCAGGGCTACCGGCGGGAAGGAATGAGCGCCTACTCCCGGCTCCAGGAAAAGGAATTCGAATCCGAGAAGGCAGGCTACCGGGCCGTCAAACACCAGGCGTTCGTCGGCGCGGGATACTTCGACGAGGTGGCCCGCACCATCAACGGCGGCAACTTTTCCACCGCCGCCATGGAGGGCTCGACGGAAGAGGCCCAGTTCGAAAAAAATGAAGACGGGTTGGCCCCCCCCATCTGGCTTACCCCCGCGGCCGAAGACCGCTCCGCGGCGGAATGGTAGCGGCGGGATACCGGGTCCACGTTGCTGGATGGTGGGTGGTGGGTACGGCTTCAGGGGCTGTTGCCCAAAAGGACATTAAGGTTCATCAACAGTGGAGCGAACGAAAATCCTCCTCCCTGCGATGGCAACGCTGTTGACTTTAGGAGCGACGCTTCATGAACTCCCCTCCCTTGGCGGGAGGGGCAGGGGGAGGGGGTTGATATCGCGCGGCTTTTCACCCC
>LUZZ01000374.1 GCA_001603845.1 Syntrophobacterales bacterium Delta_01
CGTCATGAATGATCGAATTGGCAAAGATCTTGATCTCGTTAAGATGCGCTAATTCGTCTTCTCTGGCCTTCCGTAATTCCAAAATGATGTTTTTAAAAAATATACCGAAGGATGAAAACAGAAATGTAAGTACAACGAAACGCAGCAAGTCTTCTTTGCCTCCTGGAGATTGGTAGTAATTCCCAAATCCGGCCTGCAGCTCCCCACTGATAAAGTAGTTGAGAAGAATGTCAAAAATCTGGTAGATCAAAGCAAAGATCAAAGAGGCCAGAACTATATGCTCTGAAAACCAATCCCGGAACTTTTTCTTCCCTTCCATGGTATCTGCTCCACTGATACAAATAGATCTAAGCGATAGATTAAAATCTTCGGATTTTCTTCTTAACGGCGTTCGTTCAATGTGCACAAAAACATCAACGGAGACCGACCCATTGCAATAATTGCTGCTTCCCCGCACTCGTGCCGCCCATGGAGGTTTACGGTGTAAGCCTGTCCCCGGTTTATCCGCATCGTTATTCCGGAGGCAAAGTCAGGCAGTTACGGTTCTGAAGAGACGCCATCCGGGACACTTACGGCCCTTTACTCCGAAGTTAAATGTTGACTCAATCCCTCGCTATACGAACTCCCGGCAGATATTGTAATGGCATCGACCACCCCCGATACGGGAACCATGATGCAATGGCCGCCTGAGCGCACAATCGCAGCCCCTTTGGCCGGAGAGTGAAAAGACACGCCGGCGAGTTGCACTAAGATAAGGGTCGATCCCATGCTGTGGCACATTGACAAATTGGAAAGTGGTGCGTTCGCGTGCATCACCCGGAAGAGACATCAGAGAGAACCCATCCCGAGCATTTACCGGAACCACGAGACGCAGAAGCAACACAAAGCAGAATTGGAGCCGCGAATCTTTTCATGATACCATCCCCGTGTTAGCGTGAAAAGACTGCTGCGATTCCCCTTCTCTCACCTTCTTTATAAAGATGTTTGGTTTTCACCCCGAGCGTGCGGGCGATAACGGGGATGCGGGGGCTTCCGGGAAGCGAGGGGGGGGCAGTGAACCACCAGGCGGCCCCTGCCCAAATAGCGAGAGCCAGGAGGGAAGGTGAAGGGGTTGGTTGACCTTGTCCTGGCTCTCGAAGAGGGGGGAAAGGCAATCCCCGGTGACATAGTCGGACGGATTGGCCAAAACCATAAACAAATTAAAGGCCTCGCCAGGCGGGCGGGATAATCTTTATCAATACCGCCTGCGGTATTCTTACCGGTTTGGGAGCACCGTGTCCGGCTCGGGTGTCCGCCTGCCGGAAGGTACGCAGTGCGGGATGGAGGAAGAGCGGCTCAAATGACTGGCAGGCGGAATCTCCAACACCAGTTGTGGTTGAGGCTGTTTAGTTGGGGTTTACTTTCGCTCACCCCGACGGGCATGAAGATGCAGCCCACAGTCTCCGCTCGGACGGCTGACGTGCACACACTGCACACCTGATATACCGAAAGCAAAAGGGGCCAACCGTCATTCCGGCTAACCCCTTGATTTTGCTAACATGCCGAAGCGGGGATTCCTTGAAAGGCTTACGGAGCCTTGATTTTCCTCACTTCGGCATTTTCAAGTTGCGCTCTCCATTCAAAATTTCGCAACCCCACCGCAACCATTTGCAAGGATTTGCAAGCTCCAAACATCGGGCTAGAATTAATGCATTTTCAGAATTCGAATGGTACAGTGGAGCCAATGATGCGTTCCCGATTTAGCTTTAGAAAATATTTACGAGACTCAAGAATGTCCGTAGGGAGAAGGATCGATGCCAGTACAATACGTAACGGACGACCGAGGGCGGCGCACCGCAGTCGTGGTTCCCATTGACGAGTGGGAAAATTTGCAAGCTCACATTGAATACGCTTCCGACGTAAGTCCCGAAGATATTCTGGAGGCAAATGCGGCGTGGGAAGAACACCTGAAGGAGCCGCATAAAGCCAAAAGTATCGAACAAGTCATGGTCGAGCAACTTGAAAGACGCGACGACCGATGAAAACTTGGAACGTCATCATTCTCCCCAAGGCTGAAAAAAGGTTGGAGGGAGAAAAAGAGCGCATCCTCAAAGCTCTTACGCACTCAGGAATGATCCTTTCAGACTCGATTTCAAGCCACTGCATGACCATCCTCTTGGAGACTTCGCGTCGGACCGTGGCGGATCATTTGTCGTGTGGACCGCAGCGAGATGACCGTCTACGCTCTCACTATCGGACCAAGGGGAGACGTTTATAAATAGCGGTAAAACTACGATAAATTCATATCAGGTGATTTCGGTTCATTGAGTTGCTACAATGACGGATTTTCTCAATGCAATAAATGCGTCTATAAGACATGAATTCCAAGAATGGGAACTCATGCGGAAGGTTTTTGCCACACTCACTCCACGTCAGGAAAAAATACTGAGGATGCGGTTTGCGATCGGTGAGCGAAGAGAGTATTCACGGAAGGAGATTGCCGAATATTTCAGCATATCCTATTCAACTGTACGCCGCATAGAAATGGACGCCATAACGGATATTGAGGCATCCCTCCAGACGGAATATGGAGGGATTTTTGGAGTACTCGGTTGACGAGGATCTGAGAGATACTCCAATAGAAGAGCCCCTAACCGATAATTCGGTTGATCAATCATACACACCTCCCATCGAATTAATAGACATTATTAGCGCTGTATCCCATCTTTCTGTGCATCTCATCCAGCACCTCAAGATGAATCCGTCGGATATCCAGAAATTGCACTGGGCTGTCTTCGAACATCTGATCGCCGAGTTCTTTGCAAGCTGGGGTTATGAGGATGTTCGTTTAGTAGGAAGGGATTCCAGCACATCGGCTGACATTTTTGCAGTCCAGAAGATAGATCCCGCAGGTGTGCGCATCCGGTACTATGTCGAAGTGAAAAGGCGGAAAGACAAAATCGGTGTTGATGTTATTGATCGGGTTTATGGAGCCATGGACATTGAGAAACCCTTACATGGGTGGCATCTAGCCATGATTGTTTCCGTGGTTGGCTTCAAGGAGATAAAGAAGTACACACGGCTTGAACTGTCCATGAAAGGGGTTGAACTAAGGGACAGAGAGGCAGTGGTTTCGTGGTTACGGGATTACAAGCCAACTGACCGTGGACTCTGGTTGCCCAATCCTATGCGCCATCTGTAAATAAGTGAAGCGGAATACCCCCTCCCTTTACAAAACATATACCACGAACAGGTACCGATAACTTGAGCCTCTAAATCTAGCCACGTTACCCAAATGTTATCCAAAGGTGCGACTAAATACAAAAAAGGGACTCAGTCCTTGAACTGAATCCCTGAAGTTTTCGAAGGGGTTGCCGAAGCGGGGACTCGAACCCCGACAGGCGTACGCCCACTAGACCCTGAACCTAGCGCGTCTACCAGTTCCGCCACTTCGGCAAATTGCCTTGAAAAACGAACTCAAATAGCGTATTCTAAAAGTCTTTGCCTGTCAAGGCAATTCAGCTTTTTTTGCGGAGGACGTTCTCCCTTTTATGGAAGTGTTTACCGGTATCACCTCAATGCGGCGAAAACTCCGGAATCCCGCGATTACCATCGGCAATTTCGACGGGGTTCACAAGGGCCACCAGGCCCTTTTCGAAAGAGTCAAACAATGGGCCCGGCAGGTCGATGGCGAATCGGCGGTCATCACCTTCAACCCACATCCGCTCGAAGTCCTTTTTCCGGGCAAAACCATGACCTTTATCACTTCCCACCAGCAAAAACTCAAGCTTATTGAGAGCTGCGGGATCGACGCCACCATCGTCGTGCCGTTCAGCCGCGAGTTTTCTCAGATTTCCGCCCGCCGGTTCGTAGAAGACCTGCTCGTCGGGCAACTGGGCGTGAAGGCCATCGTGGTCGGCTACGACTACCGGTTCGGCCACAGCCGGGAGGGCGATATCGATTTCCTGATACAGATGGGCCGGGAGTTCGGCTTCAGTGTGGACACCATGGCCGGCATCCGGGTGGACGACACCGTGGTGAGCAGCACCGTCATCCGCCAGATGATCAAGCAGGGAAATGTGAAAAACGCCGGCAAGCTCCTCGGCCGTCCCTTCGAAGTGAGCGGTACGGTGATCGAGGGCAAAAAAAGAGGCGCCGGGCTTGGCTTTCCCACGGCCAATATCCGCATGCCCTCCACCGCGTCGCCCCGAACGGGAGTCTATGCAGTGGAAGCCGAAGTGGACGGCGCGCGCTACGGCGGGGCCGCCAACCTGGGGTACAACCCCACCTTCGGCGACACCGAGATGTCTCTTGAAGTGCATATCTTCGACTTCACCCAGGATATCTACGGCAAACCCATCACGGTGAGGTTCGCCGACCGGCTTCGAGAAGAAAGACGTTTCTCCGGGCCTCAGGAACTGGTGGAGCAGATCAGAAAAGACGTGGAAGCAGCAAGAAAAATCCTGGCGGCCATCCGCGAGTGAACGGCTGCCCCGGCGGGAAACCGTCCCGCCGGTGGCACTTTTTCACTGCCTGTGCGGGAACATGAGGTGGAAGCCGTAGGGTGGGACGGCAAAACAACCGTTTATAGAGTTCAGTCCTCCGTGCCGTTTGCTTCCGGATGCCTGAGCTTTGCGGTTTCGAAGATGGTTATGCTGCCCTTGTCTTTTTTGTTCCCGATATCCTTGCATATTTCCATGAAGGCCTTTATCCCCAGCGTTTTCCCAAGCTCTTCCGGCTGGAATGTCACAGCGTGCTTTCCACACAGGTGAAGCTCCATCCCCATTTCAATGGGCCTTCGCCCCAGCAGAATGCACTCATCCCCCTCGAAAAAGGAAAACTCCACGAAGACCGTATTTCCCCGGTCCGTCGAAAAGAACCCCTGCCCTTCGGCCGGGTACAGAGCCACGGCCTCTTCAAGCCCGCTTTGACCTTCAGCCGCAAGGTCGAGAGCTTTCGATTCTCCCGGAGGGAACTGCCAGGCGCGCTTGCGCAAGTTTACGGCGAGAGCCAGCAGAGCTTTTTCGATCGGGGGTTTGATGCGGATGGAAAAAGACTCCGCCACATCGGGATATATCCTCAGAATGTTTTCCAGTTCCCTTTGCAGGTCCAGCGGGAGCTTGAATATAATATTCCAGAAGTCGGCCAGGAGGGGTTCCAGGACCGCCTTTGCGGTCTCGGCCTTGACAAGCCCCAGAAACATCCTCTTCTTGAGGTCTCCGAAGAGAAGTTCCGGAAATTTATCGAAAATATCTTCGCGGTTCAGAACAACCCCCGCTGCTGGAGTCCACCCCAGAGTGCCATAACCTGTTCAAAGATGCACTTCCTGTGTTCTGCCAAAAGACACCGGTTGGCGTGCTCCATTCTGTTTTCAAGGTTAAACTGTCGCCTGAGCTTTATCGCCAACGGCCTTCTGTCCTCCCCCTGGAGCCATCCAAAAAGGGTATCTTCCCACTTGCCGCCCTCAAAGCCCGGTTTCCTCGAATTCTCGTTTATGATATTCCCGTCGATGGCATGGTCCAGGAGCTCCCGGATTCGTTTCCTGAAATACTCGACACCTTTTCCCCATACCATCTTTTCGACCCTCACCACCTCCATGGCAAGATACACCAGCCAGACCATCGATTTATAACGCATGATCCTGTCCTGGTCAGCCTTACGCACCGGCTTTTCCCGCGAAAAAAGGTGCATAAACGATGCCACGTCATTGGTAATATCGGCATGAGCCCTTTTACGGAAAAGACACCTCACAATGATTTTGAGGGCTTCCTCCTTGTAAGGAATGACAATTTTGTCCTCCTCGTACCCCTGCTCGACCCCGAACGAATCCTCGAGAATGACCTGAACCGTCTCGCTTTCCTTGAATATGATGAAATGACTCGGCTCGATCCCCGTGGAAACCTGTTCCAGCGCATACTGGATGAGGAAAAGGCGCAACTTGTCGTCCGCCACGCACCTCTTCCTTCCTTCCTCTTTCATCGAAATAGCGAGACGAGCTGCCAGACCTTCCCTATCTCTTTCGAGCACCCGTGCAAGTGGAGCAAAATCGGCCGAACTACTCCAGACATGGATATGATTATCAATGACCTCTTTGATGCAGGTCTTTAATTGTCCGCACACCAGCATCTCTGCACCGCCTTTGTTTACGGTCTCGAACCTTCGAATTTCCATCTGGTACAGTCGAATCGGGTTTTTAATTTCACAACTTACAATTCTGTAATTCGAAACATACGCTGGGATCCCGATTCCGACCAGCATCTCCCCATCGAAATCATTCGTTATTCCTGCGCCCCCAATACCTAATTTTATGGAGTCCCAATACGGGATGCCAGCACGAAGGCATCCCCTATTGGGCTATCATCATGAAATAATTACCTAATAACGTAGATATCGAACTATGGTAATCAAAGCCCTCCACCTGGGAGAATCCCGTGAAGCAGTCTGCCGGCGAACGCCCCCGGCTGCCGGAAAACATCTAGGCAACCCGGGTCGTCACGGTGTGATCATCAATTTTGGTAATATTTGGTATCGAATTTCTATCTTAGAATTGTAATCTTGCTCTCAAAAACAACCTGCCCCCGCGATTGGCG
>LUZZ01000375.1 GCA_001603845.1 Syntrophobacterales bacterium Delta_01
CGCCAGAAGGCGCCCTTTTGTATTTTTAAGTTTGGAATTTATTCGGATCTTATAAGGAATCGGGCTTGGATTTTAGGTGAATTCGGTGTGCCGAATTCATTTATTCTGAAGATCGAGGCGGATGAGATGGGACAGGGTAATCCACGTGAGGTT
The DNA here is from genome assembly GCA_001603845.1 of Syntrophobacterales bacterium Delta_01. GTDB lineage: Bacteria > Desulfobacterota > Syntrophobacteria > Syntrophobacterales > Syntrophobacteraceae > SbD1. The sequence goes on from LUZZ01000375.1 coordinate 154, forward strand.
AAGCATGCCGGAGAAGTGCAGGCTGCAATCGAACGGCTGGCGGCGGAGATAATCGAGTCTACCAGGGAACCGCAGAAACTGGCCCTGGTAGGTATCCATACCGGAGGGGTCTTCCTGGCTCGGAGGCTTCAGTCGATCATATCCAAAAAATTCGGTATGTCCGTCCCGGTGGGGACCCTGGACATTACCCTGTACCGCGACGACTGGACCCGGCTGCACGTGCACCCCATTCTCAAGGGGACCAACCTGCCCTTCCCCATCGACGACCGGGAACTGATCCTGGTGGACGACGTGCTGTACACGGGCAGGACCATCCGGTCGGCCCTCGACGCCCTGATCGACTACGGCCGCCCGAGGAGAGTGCAGGTGGCGGTGCTGGTCGACCGGGACCACCGCGAATTGCCCATCTGCGCCCAGTTCGTCGGCTTCCCGATCGAAACGCTGGCCCACGAGCAGGTAAACGTTCTTTTCACCGAAAAGGACGGCGTGGACCAGGTGCTGATCGAAACCCCCGTCCACGCGCAATCCGACCTCAGCGCCTGAACCGGGCCTGAAACCTCCGGACCGCCCGGCCCCCGCCGATTTCGCGCCTCGACCGCCGCCCGGCCGGTTTTTCGGCGGCCCTCAGGGCGTACCCGCATAACAGGTGGGCACGGCTTTTCTGCGCCCATCCGTCCACATCCCCGCATTGTTCACGCGGGCGGCGACGACCCGGTTTTGTCCTCCGGAGACACTGCCGGCAAGGCGTTTCTCCCCTTTTCCAGCAGCCTGCGAACGGCTTGCGCCAGTTTTATTATCACGTAGGGTTTCATGATAATCTCGCTGATGCCGGCCAGTTCGGCCTGCTCCGAGCCCACCTGGTCATTGAACCCCGTGCACAATATGACCGGGATATCCGGGCGCACGGCCTTCAACTCCCCCGCGAGGTCCCTGCCGGTGAGGTCGGGCATGGTCATGTCCGTAATGACCAGGTCGAATGCGCCTGGATTTTCGCGGAAAGTCTCCAGCGCATCGAGGCTGCTCGTCTTGGCGGTGACGGAGTAGCCGAGGGAGGTCAGGATCATCCGTCCCAGGTCGGCCAGCGCTTTTTCATCATCCACAAAGAGTATCCGCCCGCTGCCCGCCGGAAGCATGGCTTCCTTTTTGGACCGGGTTTCGATCTTCCCTTCGATCACCGGGAAATAGAGGGAAAAGCTGGTTCCCGCACCCGGTTCGCTGTACACGGTGATGAAGCCGCCGTGGCTTTTGACGATGCCCTGGACCACCGCAAGCCCCAGCCCGGTCCCTTCTCCCTGCACTTTCGTCGTGAAGTAGGGATCGAAGATCCGCGCCATGACCGCGGCGTCCATCCCGTGCCCCGTATCGCCTACCGTAAGGTTGAGGTACGTCCCGTCCACCGTGGGTGGATGCCCTAAAACGAGCGATGCGTCGGAAACTTCCGAGAGGGCCACGGTCAAGGTCCCGCCCTTGGCCCGCATGGCGTGGGCCGCGTTGGCGCACAGGTTCATCATCACCTGGTGGATCTGCGTCGGGTCGGCCAGGACCACGCCCCTGCCGTTTGTCGCCGCGATGTTCTGCTTGATCCTGATGGTGGAGGGAAGCGAGGAGCGCACCAGTTTCAGGGCCTCCCGGACGATGGGAGCGACGCGCGTGGGCCGGAACTCCCGCTCGCTCCGGCGGCTGAAGGTAAGGATTTGCTTCACCAGTTCCGAAGCGCGCGAGGCGGCCTTGAGGACCTGCTCCAGTTTGGGGCGCACCTGGCTGTTCGCCGGGAGCTTGAGCAGGCTCAATTCGGTAAAGCCCATGATCGCGGCAAGAATGTTGTTGAAATCGTGGGCGATCCCCCCCGCCAGGCTCCCGATGGCCTCCATCTTCTGCGCCTGGTGCAGCTCCCTTTCCAGCTCCAGCTCGTGAGTCACGTCCCGCTGGACACTCACGTAATTGATGCTCTCGCCCCACTGGTTGCGAACGACCGACACGGTCACCTCGGCTTCATAGAGCGTGCCGTCTTTTTTCCGGTTGATGATCCGCCCGGACCACCCCCTGCCGGCGGCCAGGGTCGCCCGGATGCTCCGGTAGAACCGTGTGTCGTGCTTGTCGCTTTTCAGGATCCCGGTGCGCCTGCCGATGATTTCACTGCGGTGGTACCCGGTGATGCGCTCGAAAGCCGGATTGGCGTACAGGATGGTCCAATTGGGATCGGTGATCACGATGCCTTCGGCGACGTGCTCGATGGCGGTGGCGAGGCGCATGCGCTCCTCCTGCACCTGCTTGAACTCCGTCGTATCCCGCAGCGATTCGATGGCGCCGATCACCCGCCCCTCGCTGTCGTAGAGCGGTCCGGCCTTGGCCCAGAGCGGCCGGGGCATGCCGTTGACCGGCACGTTGCCTTCGGCGATGAGCATTTCGCCCTGCTTGGTGACCGACGCATATTGACACTCGATTTGTTTGTCGAAATTCAGCACGGCATTGATCAACACGGGCCGGCGGACCCCGTACAGGGCCAGCGAATATTCGTAGTCTCCCTTTCCCAGCACGGCCCGGGCCGGCGTTCCGGTAAGCTCTTCGATGGCGCGGTTCCAGGCGATGACTTTCCCGTTCAGATCGATTGCAAACGTGGCATCGGGCAGGAAGTCGATGATTTCGGAAAGTCTTTTTTCCGACTCCCTCAACGACTCTTCCACCTTCCTGCGTTCGGCCAGCTCCAGTTGAAGCCGCTCATTTACCCGCCGCAGTTCTTCGGTGCGCCGGCCGACCCGAAGCTCCAGGGACGCATGAGTCGTTCGGAGCTGTTCGAGAAGTTTATTGAACGCATTGCCCAAAACGCTTATTTCGTCGTTTCCTCTCACCTCCACCGGCCTCATGGAGGCGCTTTCCGCATGGGCGCCGATCTCCTTGAAATGATTCGCCATGGCCACCAGGCGCCGCGTCACCACCAGCTTGAACACCAGGAGGATCGAACCGAACAGCAGGGCAAGCACCGCCGCCAGGACCACGATGCGGGAACGCACCCTCGATGCCAGCAGGGAATCCGAACCTCCCATGGGGACCGCCACCATGTCGATGCCCGCCACATCCCCCAGCTTCCGGTGAAAGCTGGCCGTCGCCCCATAAATGGCCACCAGCCTGGCGGGAGCGTCTGGAGGATCGCCATGGCAGCGCAGGCATCCCTGCGTCACTCGCTTGGGCGTGAAATGGGCCAGGTAGTGCTTGCCGCTGAGGGTAATCTCTTCCGTGTGCCGCTGGATCCGGGGATGACTGCGAAAATATTCTATCATCCGAAGTTCGGCGGGGCTTGCGGCATCCAGAGGATTTCGGGGATCTTCGGATGCGAAATGGATGATCAGCTCCGGGAATTTCTTGCACACGTCTTCAAAAATGCCCTGCGCGATGCGCGACGTCGGCATCAACTCCGGCACGAATTCGTTGTAGCCCACCAGCCTGTCCACCGCCGGGCAGAGCGTTTCCGCCGCATAGTCCCGAATGGCCAGGTTGAATTCGAGGGCCATCGCGGCCTGCTGGCTGATGAGTTCGGCGGCGTGTCTCCGGTTTTCCTCGTATATCTGCCGGAAGACAAACACCATAATCAGAATGGCAAGGACCCAAAAGGGAATAATGAACCGTGTAGCCACGCTCTTCATGGGCGCGCTCCGGCGGCATGGAAGCCACCCTTACTCATGACTTTCCCCCTGTGCACGCATGGTTGCGATCGATGCCGGCGCGCGGCGAAGGTGCTTGCGCCCGTCGCCCGGTTCGCCAAGCTGCCGGAGGCCCCTTTCAGTCCAGGGCATATTTCGGCGCTGGATGCCGCGCGGCATCACTGGATAATCTTATTAGACGATAATGGTTTGGATTTGTTAGACAGTAGCGTTATTCTACGACACACACTAACGAACGTCTATCAAAAAGAACCCATTCTTTAGCCAGAACCCTCTTCTCTGTATGGAAAGCAGCCGAATAAAACGGTTTAAGGGCGTTTCGCCTTCGGAGACATCTCTCTGAATGCGGTCTCGTTGAAATACTAATCGGAAAATTGCAGCGTTTTGATGCTTCTTTTTTTTGATAGTCGGCTTGGGCAGTTAGGTCTTTCGGAACCGAAGAGCCAAATCGAATCGCAGGGATTTTTTGTCCGAATCGCGGCCTTTCGTTTCGGAAGATCAAGCAGTTCGTGGAAAATTATGCTAAAAGCTCAATTCTTCAAGCTACGCGACGTTGCGCGCACGCGCACGCGCACCGGGGAGGGACTTTTCAAAAAGAAAGGGGAATGGAGTAGATGTCAGACAGGTTACTTTCTCTAGTTACCGTCCTTGCCGCCGTCTTTTTCATCACGGCCGCAGGGGCCCATGCCGCCGAGATCTCGAAACACACAGGCCCATCCGATGCCCTGTCCATTTGCGGAGTGGTTACCGACATCCACAACAAACCGGTGAAAGACGTCATCTTGAGCGTTTTCGTCAACGGCAAAAAAGTGGAAACGCCTGATGAGATCGCCACGTCCGGCCAGGGGACCTACATGGAGGAGGTCTTCCTGCCGCTGGGCACGCTTCCCGGTGCAAAGGTGGAAATCGCCGCGGACAAGCCGAATTACAAGGCTTCCGACAAGGTTGCATTCGGCGAGATCCTCAAGGAGAAAAACAACGCGAACGGGAATAATTATTACTTTGCCCAGCACGACTTCACAATGGCACGGGAAGTCACCCCGGCCTTCTGGATCGCCACCGTGGTCCTGGTCGTCGTTTATGCGCTCATAGCGTTCGAGCTTCTGCACCGCACGCTGGCGGCGCTGCTGGGGGCGGCGCTGATCCTGACCATTTCCTACACGGCCGGGACGTTCAACTCCGACTACACGATCCTCACGTTCGAAGAAGCGATGCACGCCGTGGACATGAACGTGATTCTGCTGCTGATGGCCATGATGATCATCGTGGGGGTCCTGAAAAAAACCGGCGTCTTCCAGTGGATGGCCTACAAGTCCTACCAGCTCGCCAAGGGCAACATCTTCGTGCTGGCGGCCATTCTCATGACCGTTTCCGCCGTCACTTCGGCTTTTCTCGACAACGTCACCACCATGCTGCTCATGATCCCGGTCACCATCGAGATCGCGTTGACCCTCAAGGTAAACCCCATAACGCTGATGCTTCCCGAGGCGTTTGCCTCCAACGTGGGCGGCACCGCCACCCTGATCGGCGATCCGCCCAATATCATGATCGGCTCGTACGCCAAGCTCAGCTTCGTGGACTTCGTGAAGGAACTGACGGAAGTCAACATTATTATCCTTGCGATCAGCATCGTGTACTTTATCTTCTGGTACAAGAAGGATTACCTGAAGGCGCAGGTGGGCAACGTCTCGGAAATGATCGCCCACCTGAGGGAAGAGTACAAGATCACGAACAAGAAGCTCCTCATCCAGGGCGGAGCTATTCTGGGCATCACCATCTTCATGTTCACCATCCACGGAGCGCTGCACATGGAACCCAGCGTGGCCGCCCTGATCGGGGCCGCGCTGCTGATGGTCATCAGCCGGGTGGATATCGTGGAAATGCTGGAAAAAGAAGTGGAATGGCCCACTCTCATCTTTTTCATGATGCTGTTCATCGTGGTGGCCGGAGCCGAAGAATCGGGGCTGATCCAGGTAATCGCCGACTGGGTTAAGGAAATGTCCAAGGGGTCCCTGGTGGCGGCCATTCTCATGGTGCTGTGGGTCTCGGCGTTTGCCTCGGCCATCATCGACAACATCCCGTTCACCGCCACCATGCTTCCCATCGTGGCCTATCTCAACACCGCCATCCCGGGCGCGGAGAGCGGCATTCTCTGGTGGTCGCTTGCGCTCGGGGCCTGCCTTGGCGGAAACGGCACCATGATCGGAGCCAGCGCCAACGTGGTGACGGTGGGCATGGCGGAACGGGCCGGGTATCCCATTTCCTTCATGGCGTACGTAAAAGCCGCCTTCCTGCCCATGGTGATCAGCATCATAATCGCTTCGGGCTGGCTGCTGCTGACCATGTAATAAGGCGGTACGTAATTACAATCATAATTTTCAGGCATTTTCAGGAGCAAATATGGGATACACCAGCATAGTCTGTGGAGTAACGGGATCGGATCCTTCTCAGAAGGCCGCGCTGGAAGCCGCCGTGCTGGCGGCCGAGCATAAGGCGAACCTGACCTACGTCTTCGCGGTGGACACGGAATTTCTCAAAATAAGCCTGGGAGGTCGAAGCTCGTCCAGCATGGCGGAAGACTCACTCGATCACCTCGGCGGCCACATGCTGGACACCGCCGAGCAGGCTGCAATATCCAAGGGAGTGCATCCCAAAAAGGTGCTGCGGCATGGGCCGGTCCTGGAAGTCCTCCGGCAGGTCATCGCGGAGGAAAGGGCCGAACTCCTGGTCCTCGGCCATGAAAACAGGACCTTTTTCGAGAAAGTTCTGTTCAAAGGCAGTGTGGAAGAGCACGTGGAGAAACTGAAGGAACAATTGGGAATCGAGATCCTGGTGGTAAACTAAACGGCATTGCGCCGGATACGCCACACAGCGACATCCGGGCAACAGCCGCGTGGCGTTGTTGTCGGGTGGGCACCGTTTCACCGTGCCTACCGTCCCTCACCCGGGGAAAAGGGTGGGCGCGCGAAAAGCGTGCCCACCCCATTCACCCTTTACACCCCTTGCGGCACGGGCCGTCAATAGTCGCGCTTCCACAAGAGCCCTATTCCTTTCGAAGAATCGAGACCGGCTTCCGTTTCCAGGGTGATGTGGGGCGTCAGCTCGATGGTCGCCGAAAGCTTTCCCTCCTGGCTTTCCACCCCTTTTTCCACGTCCACGTAGACGCCTTCGGTCAGGTACCTGCCGATCCCCAGCCCGAGCCCTTCGTCTTTTCCCACTTCCCGGAGTTCCAACTGTCCCAGGCCCAGGAACTGCCGCGTACGCCCCAGAAAATCCAGCGCCGAACCGCGGCCGGAAAGCGCCCGGAGGGCGTCCGCCAGCCTCAGGGCCTGCACCGGGGTGATGTTTCCGGTGGAACGGTTGAAAAGGACCCGCGCCAGGATTTCATCCGAGGGCAGAGGCGGGTCCGATTCGAAACGGATTTGAGGCGACAGGACCGGCCCCTGCATGATGAGGCGCGCCGTGATGTCCTTGGCCTGCGCCTCCGCGGTCACGTCCATGGTCGCCGCGCCGGGAAACGCCCCTTCGAACCGGATGAGGCCGTTGGTGACCGAGAAGCGTTTGCCCAGGAAATCGAAGTTTCCCCGGACGGCGGTGAGGTTGCCGGTTATGGCCAGGCCGTTTCCCGGCCCCGCCACCCTCAGGTTGCCCCTCCATTCGGAATCGAGCCCCCGCCCGCGCACCAGGATTTTCCCCGGCATGCCGATACTGACGTCCAGCGTGGGACCGGCGGCCGAAACCGGCCGGGCTTCGGCCTGCGGTTCGGCAACCGGCGGCGCATTGCCGTCATGGATTTCGACCACCTTGAGGTCCACCACCGAAGGAGGCAGCGGCTGCTGGAGGAGCACTTCGGCCGACGAGGTTTCCAGCCGTCCGTGCACCACGGGATTTCCCGCCGACCCGGACACCTGGATCGAGCCGCCCACGGTGGCCGTCGCATCGTAGCGGCGGATAAGCTCGAAGTTGGAAAGATCGACCTCGATGTGCAGGGGAAAGGAGTTTGCCGCGTCCAGGTCGATCCGGCCCCTGGCCGAAACGGTCCCCTTGCCGCCGTCGGTTGCGCGCAGCATATCGATATCCAGCCGGCGCCCCCTGGCGGTCAGTTCGACGGACAGGCCTTTCATCACCGTTCCGGAGGCCAGGTTTTCATAGGTGCCGTCGGCTACTTTCACCGTCCCGCTGACCTCGGGATCGGCCACCGTGCCCCCCAGCTCGAAACGGGCATCGGCGCGCCCCGTGAATTCATGGTCCGGCTGCGGGATGAGGCTCGCCACGGTGGCAAGGGCCGCCCGGCCTTCGATGGTCCCGTGGAGCGCTCCGCCGTGCGGAACGGAAAACGCCGGGGGCTGCAGGGAAAACGTCACCGGGATCTCGACGACTGTCCGGACCGAGTCCTGGGTCTTCGACTGGAGCGCGGCGGTGAGCTTCATGCCGCCTCCGGCCACCCTGGCTCCCACGTCCAGCCGGGTAAACTTGATCTCCCTGGTGAAGGGCCCTTTGGAGTGAATTTCCGTAACCTGGAGGTCCAGTACCGCCGTGGGGTGCGAAACATCACCGGATATCTGCAGCCGGCCGCCGGCCGAAGCGGTGATGTCCGGCATCCCCGCAGGGGTTTCTATGCCGATCTTGTCAAACCGGGCATCGAGGGAGGCCTTCCTGGTATCGAAACCGCCCGATGCCGTGACGTGCCCGTCCCCGTAGGCCAGGGAAAGGCGGTCGAAGGAGACTTTGCCGGGCGAGCGCACCAGCAGGAAAGGCGCATCGAGGCGGAACCGGTGTTCCCCGTAGTTTCCACGGAAGGTCTTGATGCCGAGCCGTTCGCCCCCATTGGCCCGCGCCAGGTCGCCTTCGGCCAGCAGGTCAAACCGCTGGTCCGAATGGCTCCCCTTGCCGGACACGCTGAAATGGACGCCCTTTTCGTCTCCACGGGCCGCCGCTTTTATCTGGCCGGCGACCAGTTCGCCGCGCACCGCCCGGTGGATTTCGACGCTCACGCTTCCTGCCGGCGTTTGAAAAACGTCTGCCAGATCGGCCGACAGCGTGGCCTTTTCGACGCTCACGGCGGGAGTCGATACGCCGGCTGCCCTGATTTCCGCGCGGACGTCCTGGCCTTTTTTGCCCGGAGCAAAAGAGATTTTCAGTTCCGCGCTTCCCCCGATCTTTTCACCGGTCATGCGCCCCAGGCCGGCCAGGTCCTTGAAAGCGCCCTCCAGGGAACCTTGGGCAAGCTTTTGGGGAAGATCCACCGCGATATCGCCGCCGATCCGGCCTCCGGGGACTTCGATGCCCACCCCGGAAAGCGCCAACCGGCGGTTTTCCAGCGCGAAGCCGGATTGTGCGGCCAGTTTTTCGCCGTCCCGCACGATCTCCAGTTTGAGGGTCCCCCTGGGCGCGTCGGGCACATCCCGCGCCTCCACTTCGGCCGTGATCTGCGAAAACTTTTCGCGACCCGCGGCGATGCCGGTCCCCGTGAGGACCGCGGCGTGTTCCAGCGAATCGATGCTGCCCGAAAACGTATCTTTTATCCGGACGCTCCCGGAAAGCGGCGTCCCGGCGGCGGCGCTCAGGGGTTCCAGGCCGGGCACCAGCAGCTCCCACTCCCCTTCCCAGTGCCTGTTCGTGAGGTCGGCGACAGCCCGGCCTTTTATTTTCACGGCGGGACTTTCGGTTTGAACCTCGGTCAGGCTGATCCTGCCCGCGTCGTCTGCGAACCGGCCGGAGAATTTCGTCTCGGGACCCAGAAGGGCCGCAAGCGGCGCCGGGAGCGCATCCAGCCGGCCCGCCCGCCCTTCGAAGCTGCCGGAAAACGAACTTTGCGCCCCCGACGCCATCAGGTCGAAGTCGAGAGTCACCCCGCCCGGAACGGATTTTCCCGCCAGCGCCTCGAAAAACTTCACGTCCACCACCCGAAGCGACGCCTCCACCGTGCCCGAGCGGTCGCCGGTGTCGATCCTGGCCGCGACGTTGAACACGTTTTGCTCGTTTTCAACTTTCAGCGTGAGCAGGAGGAGCTTTTGCGCCTCCGGGGTCTGGGCTTCCAGGGACCAGGTGAGCACGCTTTCCGGAAGCGCTTGCCCGGTTGCCGTCGCCAGGCCCTGCGCCCGGCTCGATCCCTTGAGGATATACCCGGTGGAAGGGGGGGACACCCGCCGCAAAGGTTCGAACTGAACGTCCGTCCGGATTTCCCGGGCCGCAAACCCGCCCGCGCGAAGCTCTCGGAACAGTACGGTCGCCGACCCCTCGGGCTGCGAAATTTTCCCGGAAACCGTGCCGCTGGCCTTCACCTCGCCGCCGGGCAGGGAAGCCTCCGCACCGGGGCTTTCCATCTCCAGCGCCCAATCGCTTTCCACCATCCGCGATTTGAAATCGTACCTCCCGGAAAGCTCGGCCCGGTAGCCCTTCCCCTTGAGCGCCCCCTGCTCCACCGTCACATAATGGGAAGGGGCAAACTCGATGCGCAGCGAAAAGGCATTCCCGCCGCCCATGACCGGCGCCAGCCGGGGCGGAAGAAAAGGCTCGGCGACCTCCGCCGTTCCGTCCAGGGAAAGGGTGATCTCTCCCCGTCCCCGGGCGGCGGCCCGTGCGTTGATGGACCCGTAGGCACCGGCGCTGCCCCGGATGGTCCCCGTCCAATCGGTGACGGGGCCTTCGCCCCGGATATCCAGGCGGAGCGGGGTGGGCTGAAGTCCCATGATCTTGCCCGCCAGCCCGCCCTTTTCTTCGTGAAGCTCGGCCCGCACCGCCAGTACCGGCGGCTCGCCCGACACGGCCAGTTCGACGTCGGCCGAAGTCTCGGGACCCTCGTCTTTTCGTTTCAATTGAAACGAGACCTTGAGCGGCCGGTTCGTAACCCGCGCATCGAGCCCGAAAACGGCGCGCTGCCCCAGGACCGCCGCCCCCAGGGACAGGTCCGGAACGGCCAGGCGTTCGATGCGAAACCGCCGAAGCATCTTTACGAGCGAGGAAAAACTCACTCCGCCGCCCTGCTTGGAGGGACCGCCCTCGGGAAGCCTTTCCAGGTGCAGTGAGGCGGCGCTCAGCCGCTCGATGTAGATTTTCCCCCGAAAGAGCCCCGGAGCGGACCACCGCAGCACGATGTCCTCCGCGTCGAGATAGCGCCCCTTCGCATCGCCCGCGCTCACCCGGCCGATGCGCATGTCAAAGGGCACCAGGCCCTCGATTCCCTGGATGTTCACCTCGCGCTCGGGCGTGGAACTCAAGATGCGGGACAGGGTCCGGGCGGCCAGCGACTTCCCGGTCGATGTCTGAAGCAAGGCGAAAAGCAGGGCCGGAAGCAGGAAAATCAGGACGAGCAAGACCACCGACGCCCTTTTTGCCGTGCGTTTCCAATTCGAACTCTCAGCCATGACCGGTCCAGTCCTCAATTTCCGGGAAGACGCGATGCCGCGCTAAAACGCCTGCCCTATGCTCACGTATACCTGGAAAGGGTCGTCGACGCCGTCCCTGCGGTTCAGGGGCACGGCGAAATCGAGCCGCAGCGGGCCGATGGGCGTGTAATAGCGCGCCCCCACCCCGCCGCCCCACCGCAGGGGGGTGTCCAAATCCGGCAGAGCCGACTCGAAAGCGCCGCCCCCGTCCATAAAGACGACGAACCCTATTTTTTCGGTGACCTTGGTGCGCAGCTCGGCGCTCATTTCCAGCATGGACGCCCCCCCGATGGGGTCTTCGCCCACCAGCGGCCCGGCCATCTGGAACGCGTAGCCGCGGATGGAACCGCCGCCTCCCGCGTAGTACCGGAGGTCGGCGGGAATGGAGTCGCGGCCGGCCCCCAGGATGCTGCCGAAAGCGGCGCGCCCGGCGAACAGCAGGTACGGGCTCTCCGATATCATCGAATAGTGCCGGTAGTCGGCGCGCCCCTTGAAGAAACCGAGGTTGGTATCCATCGTGTCCATGTAGGGGGTGAGATTGACCTCGAACCGGTTTCCGCGCGTGGGGTCGAGCGCGTTATCGGTCGAATCCCAGTTGAGAAATGCGCGAAACGACACCAGGGTGAATTCCTTCTTGACCTTGAGAGGGTCGGCCTCCAGCTCCACCTGCGAAGCCCGGAAGCCCGGCCCCAGGCCAACGTGCAGCCCCTTGTGGATTTCCCGTTCCACCAGCAGGGCGGTATCCAGGTTGTTGCTGACGAAGGCGTTGGTGTCGTCTTTTGCCAGGCGGGCGGGAAGGGAAAGCGTCTGGTCGTTTCGCAGAAACTGGGGCTTCTTGAAAAGGCCCTCCCCCGAATAGCCGAACCCGGACGCCCCCACCTGGATCTTGAGCTGCTCGCCTCCGTGGAACAGGTTCCGGTGCTCCCAGGAAAATTTGGCGCCGAGCCCCTCATCGGTGTGATAGGTAACCCCGGCGCTGACGCTTCGCTGCGCCCGCTCCTTCAACTGGATGGAAATCGGCAGCCGGCCGTCTTTGTCCAGGCTTTCCGCCGGCCGGATCTGGACCAGCGAAAACAGTCTCGTTTCCACCAGGCTCTTTTGCAGCCGTGCGAGAAGCTCCGCATCGAACCGGTCTCCCTCGTGCCAGGGCAGCAGTCCCAAAACGAACTTCTCGTTCACCGATTCCAGCCCCTGCGTGGTGGTCGGACCGAAGCGGGCGGGCGGGCCG
>LUZZ01000376.1 GCA_001603845.1 Syntrophobacterales bacterium Delta_01
CCGACGTGAGTTCCGACCAGGTTTCCCACAGCCGGCTCATGTGCAGGAGCATCGGGAGGTTGGTCTGCGGGTGTTTCGAAGAATACGTCGCCCCCTCATCGGTGCACGAGTAAGCATCGCCATGCTTTTCCAGCAACTCGAACGATACGAGGCAGTCCAGCACGCGGGTGAGCGCCCGCTCGTCCAGCCCCCGTTTGTCGGCGATTTTTCGAGCGGTGACGTTTCCCTCCTGGATGGCGGTGAACAGGTCGAGTTCCGCGGCGGTTAAAATGATGCGGCTGCGCATGAAAGCCCTGGCCACTGAGAATATGTCCTGTTTTCTTTCCATGCATGGTCCCTTTCGGTCAAAAGGAAGTGAGTAACGGCGAATTTATATCAGCGTCGTCCACAACGCAAGGTGCCGGCGCCATGCGGCTTCGCCGAGCGGGTAAAGCCGTTCTTGATTTTCAATTTACGTGGTGGTATTAGTAAAAAGTTCAGTTCACGGTGGGTGTAGCTCAACTGGTTAGAGCACTGGGTTGTGGCCCCAGAGGCTGTCGGTTCAAGTCCGATCACTCACCCTCTGAAAATCCGAGAGAACGCCAGCTTACGGAATCAAGGCTGGCGTTTTTTTATTGCCGATTTGGCTCCTGGTCGCCTGTCCCGTCAACCGCATGCAAGTAACCCAAGCGGGTTGATGCCCCAGTGCTCGTCATCGGTGCCGCATCGGTGCGTCAAACGAACGCCGCACATCATGGCCCATAGTCCAAAACGTGTTAGCGGGATGAGGAGACCCGAATCGCTTTTGAACGCGAGTCCGGACGAGATGCTCGAAATGGGCTTGACGGGCTTGTGGTCTCATGGTAGCTGAATTCTTGCGAAACAGTTCCTGATACTTCCTCTCTGCTGCTCTACGTTCCCGGACACCGCGACCGAATCGCTTGCTTCATCTACAGTTGTGTATCTTCGGCGAATGTATTCCAACCGACCGATCGATAACTGTCCAAATGTGAGGAGGTCATTATGAAAGGGAAGTGGTTGCCTGTTCTGTTCGCTGTGGTGATGGTGCTGATGGCCGCAGGACCAGGATTTTCGGCCGACAAGCCGGTGAAGCTCGGCTTTGTCTACATCATGTCCGGTCCCGCCGCCACCTATGGGCAGTTTGCCAAGCAGGGCGCCGAACTGGCGATGGACGAAATCAACAAGGCAGGCGGGATCAACGGCCGGAAGGTCGAAGGTCTTTTCGAGGACAGTACCGGCAAATCGGACGTGGGCATCCGCAACGTGCGCAAGCTGGTCTATGAAAACAACGCCGACGCGATCATCGGCATCGATTCCAGCGGTGTCGTGGCCGCGGTCGCCCCGGTCATGAAGGAACTCAAGACCCCCCTTATCATCACCCACGCAGCGGTGTCCGACGTTACCGGCGTCAACTGCAACCGCTACACCTTCCGGGTATCGCTCAACATCGACCAGAACATCGCCATGGCTTCCGCCATAGCCGCCGATTCCAAGGCCAAGACCTGGACGACGGTCGGGCCGGATTATTCCTTCGGCCACCAATCCTGGGAATATTTCCAGAAGTACCTCAAGAAGAAAAAACCGGACGTGGCTTTCCTGGCCGATTCCGAGGCCGCTTTCTCCCCCACTGCGACCACGGATTTTTCGCCCTTCATCACCAAAGTTATGAACTCGAAGGCCGACGGCGTCCTCATCTCGCTGTGGGGCGGCAACCTCATCGACTTCGTTCGCCAGGCTTCCGATATGGGATTTTTTGACGGCAAACGCCAGGTGCTCATGACCCTGGGCGCGGCCACCGAAGTGCTCTACGCCCTCAAGGACAAGATGCCCGCAGGGGTTTGGGTCGGCACCCGCTACTGGTTCCAGTCCAACGACACGCCCGCGAACAAGGCGTTCGTGGAAGCCTATCACAAACGCTTCGGAGTCTATCCCTCCTATAACGCGCACGGCGCCTACGCGGCGGTAAAGGCATACGCAGCCGCAGCCAAAAAGGCCGGCTCCGTGGACAAGGAAAAGATCGTCAAGGCGCTGGAAGGGCTGACGATGGACTTCCCCATCGGGAAGACGACCATTCGCGCCGGCGACCATCAGGCGGTGAGCGACGGGACCTGGGGCAAGACGGCATCAGACCCCAAGATGCCCATCCGGATTCTCAAGCCGATGCGCCACTTCCCCGGAAACGAAATCATTCCGACCGTGGCGGAAACCGGCTGCAAACTGCAGTAGCGCCGGGATCGCTCCTGACCCGGCGAAGACAAATGCGCTGCGACCCACGCACGATGCCCAGGGCCGCATGCTTTGCGCGTGACCGGACGGTGCGGGGGGATGGCCATTCCCCCGCTTTTTTTTGGAGGCAACTCACTTGGAAGGCATACTGGCCAATACCCTGAACGGCTTGTCCTGGGGCATGCTGCTGTTCCTCATTTCAGTGGGACTGACCACCGTATTCGGCGTCATGGGAGTTCTGAACTTCGCGCACGGGTCGCTCTTCATGCTGGGAGCCTACCTGGCCATGCAGACCATGCGCTGGTTCGGTTCGTTCTGGCTGGGTCTGCTCATCGGCCCCCCCATTGTCGCCGCCCTCAGCGTGCTCATCGAACGATTCCTGCTCCGGCCCCTGTACGGCAGGGACGTGAGCTTTCAACTCCTGCTCACTTTCGGCGTGATGCTGTTTCTCGACGACGGCGTAAGGCTCATCTGGGGCGCCGCCTACCACGTGGTCAACCCGCCCCCGATCCTTTCCGGCGTGATGCACTTTTTCTCCCAGAGCTACCCCGTCTACCGCATCTTTCTCGTCGTTCTCGGACCGTTGGTCGGAGCCAGTCTCTGGGCATTCTTCGCCTTCACGCGCTGGGGGAAGATTCTTCGGGCCGCGGCGATGGACCGGCAGATGGCGGAGATCGTCGGGGTGCGCGTACCGGCAATGTTTACGGCCGTATTCGCCTTCGGCGCCTGGCTGGCGGCCCTGGGCGGGGCGCTGGCAGCGCCGCACCAGAGCATCGGGCCGGCCATGGGGGAGCGGATAATCATAGAGAGTTTCATCGTGGTGGTGATAGGCGGCATGGGCAGCTATCCGGGGGCCTTCGTCGGAGCGCTCATCCTGGGGCTTCTGAACTCCTTCGCGACGACGTTCGCCCCGAACCTGCAGATGGCCCTGCCCTACATCCTGCTCGCGCTCGTCCTGCTTACACGCCCGCGGGGACTTTTCGGAGAGGAGGCATAACACAACATGAACACTCTTCCGCGAAGCACCCTGATCGGAGCGACGGCCCTGGTTGCGGCGCTCCTCGCCGCTCCTTTCGTCCTGTCCATCTACTGGGTGATGATCCTGACC
>LUZZ01000377.1 GCA_001603845.1 Syntrophobacterales bacterium Delta_01
GGTCCGGTCGATGATTTCGCGGGCCTGTTCGGACATCCTGGCGCAAAACGACGGGTCGGAAGGTGCGGGAAAGCGCGCCGGCACATAGGCGATAGCCTGGTGTTCAAAATCGAAGGGCGAGCGCAGCAGCAGTTCCCTGCTCTCCTGCGGAACGCCCAGCGAATCCCGGACGAATTCGAACGACCCGGCGACCGACAGGGTGGCCGAAGTCAGCACCGTGGCGGGCACTTTCGGGAAGAGCAGGTCCCGGACGATGGGGGCCACTTCGATCGGCGTCCCGTTGAGGAAGGCCGCCTGCGGGGTAAGCTCCGTCCAGTAGACCAGGGAATCGTCTTCCTGCCCCATGAGAGAATTCAGCGAAAGCGCCAGCTCTTTACTGCGCCGCTCGACCGGGGCCAGGGTCTCCACCTGCTCCACGAGCGGGCTCAACATGGCGGGCAGCTCTTCCAGCGCGTGCGATATCTGCTGGACCGTGTTGCCGAAATCCTGCCCCGCCCGGGACGGTTCGAACCGGTACCTGCCGGCGCCGCCCCTTGCCTGCAAAAGATTGTGGTGGAAAAGGCGGCTCAGGACTTCCAACTGCTGCCCCAGGGTCTGGACCGGTTTGAGACTCAGTTTTTTGAGGTCCCGGCGCGACTCCTTCAATACGTCCTGGGCGAACTGGCTGAGCCCCGCGCTGCTGAAGCGAAGCCCGAAATACTCGCCGATCACGTGGTCGAGCTGGTGCGCCTCGTCGAACACGATCGCGTCGTATTCGGGCAGGACCTCGCCCAGTTCCCTGCTTCGAAGCGACAGGTCGGCGAAAAACAGCCAATGGTTTACCAGCAGCACCTGCGCCCGGGCGGCCTCGTTTCGCAGCCTGGTGAAGTGGCAGCGGGAAAACTCGCTGCACTGCTGCCCCAGGCAGTACTCGGGACTGGAGCAGACCTCGAACCACGTCCTGAAATTGTCCGGCAGCCAGGGGATTTCGGCGCGGTCCCCGGTGGGAGTGGCAACCGCCCACTTCTGAAACCGTCGAAAAAGCTTCGCCTCGTCTTTGCTCCACAGGGTGGGCTGGTAGCAGAATTCCAGGAAGCGGCGGCGGCACAGATAGTTGCGGCGGCCCTTGATGCACACCGCCTTGAGGCCGGAGTCCAGGTGCTTTTTGAGAAACGGGATGTCGTGGTCGAGGATCTGGTCCTGGAGGGTCTTGGTGCCGGTGGACACCACGACTTTTTTGCGGCTGAGAATGGCCGGAATGAGATAAGCCAGCGTCTTGCCCGTTCCCGTCCCGGCCTCCACGATCAGGGGGGTCTGCGAGCGAAAGCATTCGAATACCGCCTGGGCCATTTCCAACTGGCTGCGGCGAAACTCGAACTCTTCCACCCTGGAGGCCAGAAACCCGTCCTGCCCGAAATATTTTTCCATCTAAAGTCCTGCCAGTGAAGATTCAGGAATTGAGGGTGTGGGCACCGCTTTAGGGGCTGTTGCCCAAAACCAAAATTTCAATAAGAGGCCGCCAAAAGTACGGACGTCTCCCCTCCCTTGGCGGGAGGGGATGGCGAATATCAACGAAAACGGCTCCCTGGGGCAGATCTCCCCGCCCCTGGTGGGAGGGGATGGCAATGCTGTTGACTTTTTAGGGGCGACGCTCCATGAACTCCCCTCCCTTGGCGGGAGGGGCAGGGGGAGGGGGTCGTCAGTACCCGGAAATACGACACCCTCCCCTAACCCCTCCCGCCAAGGGAGGGGGATTTTCGTTCATTCCATTTTCGTTCGTTCCACTATGGATGAACCTTAATATCCTTTGGGGCGGCAGCCTCTAAAACCTTGCCCACCCTACCTCCACCTCCGCTCAATTCTCCAATTCCTAAATTCTTGAAGCCCCAAATCTTTTAATCTACACCCGCAACAGCCTCAGGCCATTAAAAATTACCAGCAGGGACGCGCCCATGTCCGCCGCGATGGCCCCCCACAGGGTGGCGATGCCGCCCGCCGCCAGGCCGATGAAGGCCGCCTTCACCAGGACCGCGAACAGGATGTTTTGCCGGATCGCCCGCAGGGTCCTGCGCGAGTGGCGGATGAGCCAGGGGAGCTTGGAGAGGTCGTCGGACATCAGGGCGATGTCGGCGGTCTCGATGGCCGCATCCGAACCCATGGCGCCCATGGCTATCCCGATGTCGGCCGCGGCCATGGCCGGGGCGTCGTTGATGCCGTCTCCCACCATGGCGATTTTTCCCCGGCCGGCCTTGAATTCGGAGACCAGCCTCACCTTGTCCTCCGGGAGCAGCTCCGCGTAGTATTCGTCCATGCCCGCCGCCCGCGCAATCAGTTCGGCCGTGCCGCGGTTATCGCCGGTGATCATCAGGTTTTTTTCCACGCCCAGCTTCTTGAGGGATAAAATCGCCTCCCGCGTTTCCGGGCGCACCTGGTCGGAAACGCTCATGAAGCCGCACACGTGGTCGTCACACCACATGGCCACCACGGAATTTCCGGCCTGTTCCAGCCGGGTTGCGGCCTCGTGAAACAGGGCGCCTTCGGCGCGCTGCCGGTCCAGCATCCGGTGGCTCCCGATCCAGTAGGTCTTGCCGCCGATCGTCCCCTGCGCGCCCTCGCCGGGGAAAATGGTGAAATCGTCGGCCACGGCCGGGCTGATATTTTTCGCCTCGACGTGGTCGAGGATGGCGCGCGCGAGCGGATGGGTGCTGTGGGCTTCCAGGGCCGCCGCGTTGGCGAGCAGTTCCGCCTCGTCGTGGCCGTCCGCCGGCGTCACGCCGATCACCGAAGGCCGGCCGAACGTGAGGGTCCCCGTCTTGTCGAAGGCCACCGCCCTGAGGTGCGCGGGAGCTTCCAGGTAGGCGCCCCCCTTGATCAGCACGCCGTTTCGCGCGGCGGAGCTGAGCCCCGCCACCACCGTCACGGGAGTGGAGATCACCAGGGCGCAGGGGCAGGCGATCACCAGGATCACCAGCCCCTGGTAAAACCAGCCGGACCACGGGCCGCCGAAAATCAGCGGCGGTGCCAGGGCAATGACCAGGGCCACGGCGATCATGGCCGGAGTGTAGACGCGGGCGAACTTTTCAACCCACTGTTCGGCGGGGGCGCGGCGGAGCCGCCCCTCTTCCACCATGCGGATGATCCGGGAAAGGGTGGTGTCGGACGCCGGCCGGGTCGAGCGGAACTCGATCGCACCCTCGACGTTTATGGTCCCGGCAAACACTTCGCTGCCCGGCTCCTTTTTCACCGGGACGGACTCGCCCGTTATGGGGGCCTGGTCCACGGAAGTCAGCCCCCGTGTGACCACCCCGTCCAGCGGTATGCGCTCCCCGGGCCGAACCACCACCGTGGTCCCCACCGCAATGGCGTCCACCGGTCCTTCCTCCACCACGCCGTCCTGGGGGCAGATGAAGCGCGCCCTGGGAGGGCTGATGTCCAGGAGCAGGGCGATTTCCCTTCTCGCCCGGTCCACGCTCCAGGATTCGAGCAGCAGCGCCAGCGAGAACAGAAAACTCACCGAGGCGGCCTCCAGCCATTCCCCGAGGCCTACCGCGCCCAGCACGGCGATCACCATCAGGAGATTCATGTCCGGCCGTAGCTTTTTGGCCGCATACAGGGCCTTGGACAGGACGAACCAGCCGCCGGAAACGATGGCCGCCACGTAGAGCGCCACGGCAAAGGGCGGCGCCCCCGCCGCGCTCCCGCGCGCCCCGGTTTCGGCCAGAACGGCCATGAAGCTTCCTTCGTACAAAGCCGAAACGGCCACCGCCGAAGCGATGAACACGGCAGCGGCAGCGCAGGCGATGAGCCGTCCCCGGCGCTCCCACAAACCTTCCCGCACCGGGCACACCCCCGTTTCGCACGCACCGTCCAGCGGCACGGCTTCCATGCCCGTCCTGGCGACCGCGGCTTTTATGCGCCGCACCGCTTCCCCGTCAAGGGCGCCGGCAACGGTCATTTTGCTCTCGATCAGGTCGAAGGACAGCCCCGGCTCCCCGCCCACCAGCGGTCCCACCTCGGCCCTCAGCGCCTCGATTTCTTCGCCGCAGCACATTCCTTTTATGCGAAAAACAGTAGTGTCCATTAAAAGATGGTAAATCTTCCATTTCCGTCAGCAACGGGAGCGCCGGGATTTTAGGGATCGGCCGGTTGTATGCACTGGCGTGCATTCCCACGGAGCATACCGAAAAACCAACGTAATACCAACAACTTGCGTTCATGCCCGCATTCTTGAAAGAGCGGGCACAGGCTTCCCGGGGCTGTTGCCGAAATCCAAGATCTCGGCCGGGTACCGCAAAATAGCGTAGACCGCTCCCTTCCCCTGGTGGGAAGGGCCCAATGTTGTTGACTTTAAGCTCCTCGCCCTTTGATGGGGGAGGCAGGGTGGGGGTGAAAACCTGTGCGATATCAACCCCCTCCCCCTCCCGCCAAGGGAAGGGAGTTCATGGAGCGTCACCCCTAAAGTCAACAGCATTGTGGGAAGGGCCGGGGAAGGGGGAGTAAGTAACTGAAAATACGACACCCTCCCCTAACCCCTCCCATCGCAGGGAGGGGGACTTCCGCTCATTCCGCTATCGGCGAACCCTGATATCCTTTTCGGCAACAGCCCCTTCCCCGGCCGCCCCCCCAATCAAGCCGCGAAGCGGCGTGGATGGGCGGAGGAGCCGGGGCGAAGCACCCCTCGCCTTTAGACTCATCGCCCCCGAAACGTCTCACCCTCCGTTTGCCGTCAGCGGCTGGAGGAGGGTAAACGGAAGCTGGAAGGTCCTTTTCATCAGCCCGAACAGCTCCTCGCCCACGGCGGTGGGCGAAAGCGGCGTCACCGTCGGATCGGCAAGGTCGCCCGACATTCTTACCGGCACGGATATGATGGCCCCGCTGAGCAGCTTCCCCACCACGGGGACCACCCCCACGATCCGGTCCACGGTTTTGAGCGGCGATACCAGCACCACGACGTCCATTTTCTTTTTGACCAGATCGACATCTCCCTTGAAAACCATCTTGAGGCACGGGCCGTCCAATACGGCTTCGGACAGCTTGAGCTTGCCCTCGTTCACCTGCCCCTTGATCCGTACGGTATCGTAGGGGCACCCTTCGTTGAACAGGTCGGGGAGATGGCCCCGGTAGATCTCGGTGATGCTCAGCAGGGAGATGATCTTGACCAGCGAGTTGAGCCCGTAGATGCGGCCGTCTTTTGCCAGGAAGTCGACGTGCCCTTCCAGGGTCTTCACCACGTTGCGGTCTTTGCCGGAGGCCGCCAGGCTCCCGTGGAGAGTGAACTTTCCGGTGATGAGCCGCTTCTTCCCGAAAAGACAGGCCAGCGCCGGTTCGACGTCCTGGTCCCTGGCTTCGGGGGAAAAGGACATCGTCATCCCGTCGCGGGTCAAAACGATCCGGCCGGGCGTGGAAATGCCGCAAAGATTGGCCTGCTCGACGTTGATTTCATAGGCGCCCGGCCGGATCGACACCTCGGCGTTCGCCGGGTTCCAGGTGATGTTCCCGTAGGTGATGCGCTCGCTCCTGACGTGGATGGTGCCCGCAATGGGAGCATCCCAGCCGTTGTGTTCGGAAGTCGGCGAGTCGGTTTGCACGGGGACCGGCGAATCGCCGGGTTCCTGCTTTTCGGACTTGAGGAGCGAGTCCAGGTCCAGGTCGTCGGCGAAGGCGTTGAGGTTCACCAGGTAAACGTCCCGGGCCATGGTCACCGCCCCGCCGAGGCTCAGGCGGGTGCCGTTCCAGCTTATCATGGCC
>LUZZ01000039.1 GCA_001603845.1 Syntrophobacterales bacterium Delta_01
ATACGAATTGGAGTCCGTATTGTGGGAAAAAGAGTTGTTTTCTGTTATAAATAAGGCCTTTCGATAAATTATCGACAGGGGTGGTCATGGGCACCATTGAGGAAAATGTGAAAACGGCCGACAAAAGCGGAGAACCAAGCGGAGGGGGCGCCGCTCCGGGCAGCGAGGAAGGGCGTTCCGGGAAGAAAAAGTACGAGATAGACATCTTCCGCGGCTGGTGTAAATGCTGCGGCATTTGCGCCGCTTTCTGCCCGAGGGAGTGCATCAAGCTGGATGCGGACGGATCGCCCCGGGTCGCCGACCAGGACCGGTGCACCGGCTGCGGCTGGTGCGAATTGCACTGCCCGGATTTTGCCATCAGTATTCATGAGAAAGACTCCGAAAAGCCCAAGGCGGAATAGGCCGTGAGGCCGGGTACGGGGAGTGCGCCTTGGACCGGCAGTACGCCTTGGACCGGCAGTGCGACTCGCACCGGCCGGGCGTTTCCGGGTGGGGGGCATCGCCGCGGGAAGAACGGGAGACGGCGATGTCTTGACGGCTGCGGCCTGATCTTAAAGAAGGGGAAACGTTTTGACAGCGAAAAAAACTCTGGGACGCCAGGTTCTTCTCCAGGGAAACGAGGCCATCGTGGAGGGCGCGCTTGCCGCCGGCTGCCGTTTCTTCGCCGGCTACCCCATCACGCCGGCCACCGAGATCAGCGAAGTGATGTCCTACCGCCTGCCGGCGGTGGACGGCACGTTCATCCAGATGGAGGACGAGATCGCCAGCCTGGGGGCGGTGATAGGCGCCTCCCTTGCCGGGGTGAAGTCCATGACCGCGACGAGCGGCCCGGGATTTTCGCTCATGCAGGAAAACCTCGGTTTCGCCTGCGTGGCGGAAGTGCCCTGCGTGATCGTGAACGTCATGCGCGGGGGGCCGAGCACCGGGCTGCCCACCAACGTGAGCCAGGGCGATGTGATGCAGGCCAGGTGGGGGACGCACGGAGACCACCCCATCATCGTGCTCTCCGTTTCGACCACCCAGGACTGCTTCGGGTTGACGGTGAGGGCTTTCAACCTGGCGGAAAAATACCGCACGCCCGTCATCCTGCTGGCCGACGAGGTGGTGGCCCACACGCGCGAAAAAATCTACCTGCCTCACCCCGAAGAGGTCGAGGTGATCGACAGAATCCGCCCCAACATGCCGCCCAACTGGTACATCCCGTACGAAGACAACACGCGGGGCGTTCCGCCCATGAGCGCTTTCGGGGACGGGTACCGCTACCACGTGACGGGGCTCATCCACGACGTTCGCGGTTTTCCGACACAGAGACCCGACGAAATCACGGTGTACATGAACCGCGTGTTCCGGAAGATCAGCCAGCACTTTTTCGATATCCAGCAGGTCAACGAGGAAATGACCGAAGACGCCGAGGTGCTGGTGATCGCTTACGGGTCGGTGTCGCGTTCGGCGCGCCGGGCCGTGAGGGAGGCCAGGGCGAGGGGGGTGAAAGCCGGGCTGGTGCAGTTGATAACGCTTTGGCCCTTTCCGCGCCAGGCGGTCGAACCGCTGCTGCGGCGGGTCAGGGCCGTGCTGGTCCCCGAACTCAACATCGGGCAGATGTCCCGGGAGATCAAGCGCATCAACCAGGGGCTCACCCGCATCGAAACGCTCAACCGCATCGACGGAAAACTCATTACACCCAACGAAGTCCTAACGCGCCTGCTAAGACTGTAGCACGGCCAATCGAGGGGAAAAATGGCTGAGGCCACCAAGCTCATTCATAAATACCTCCGGCATGATAAAAAATTCCCCCACGTCTGGTGCCCGGGCTGCGGAAACGGGATCCTGCTGGGATCGCTCATCCGGGCAATCGACCGCACGGGACTGACCAAAGACGAGATCGTGATCGTGTCGGGCATCGGGTGCTCGGGGCGGATTTCCGTCTACGTCGATTTCAACACCCTGCACACCACGCACGGGCGCGCGCTGACGTTCGCCACCGGGGTCAAGCTGGGAAACCCGGCCCTCAACGTAATCGTCATCATGGGGGACGGAGACGCCACCGCCATCGGCGGCAACCATTTCATCCACGCCGCCCGGCGAAACATCAACATGACGGCCATCGTGGTGAACAACAACATCTACGGCATGACCGGCGGGCAGTACTCGCCCACCACTCCGCACGGAGCGCTGGCCACCACCTCGCTTTACGGAAACGTCGAGCACGCGTTCTCCATCGCCGAACTGGCGGTGATGGCCGGGGCGTCCATGGTCTCCAGGGGCACGGTCTACCATGCCACGCTTCTGGACGACCTGATCGAAAAGGCCATCCTGAAACGCGGTTTTTCGGTGGTGGAGGTCATCAGCCACTGCCACACGCAGTACGGCAGGCGAAACCGGATGGGGAGCGCGGTGGACATGCTGCGGCAGCAAAAGGAGCTGTCCGTGCGCATCGAGAAATCCCGCGACATGTCCGAAGAGGAAATGAAGGGCAAGTTTACCATCGGGGTCCTTGCCGACCGCGACCTGCCGGTCTACACCCAGGAATACGCCAAGGTGCGCGAGGCGGCCAAGGCCATGCAGGCCAAGTCGAGGTAGGGGGCTGCAAGCCCGGTTTTGCGGACGGGACCGCCTCGGGTTGCGGCGCCATGGCGCTGGTTTCCCGGTTCGGCAGTCCGCGGACTTTTTATGCTTCAGGGTGTCCCCACGGGACATGAAATGCTGCTTAGAATATAATAAGGGAGATGCCCGCGATGGAACGTTACGAAATCCGCCTCAGCGGCTCGGGAGGGCAGGGGCTGATCTTTGCCGGGGTCGTGCTGGCAGAGGCCGCAGGAATCCATGACGGCAAGTTCGTGTGCCAGACGCAGAGCTACGGGCCGGAAGCCCGCGGCGGTTCGAGCAAGGCCGAGGTGGTGATCAGCGACTCGGAAATCGACTACCCCAAGGCCATCAAGCCGGACCTGCTCCTGGCCATGAACCAGAGTTCGTGCGACGCTTATTTTTTCGACCTGAAACCCAAGGGGACCCTCATCGTCGATTCCACGTTCGTCACGCAGCTTCCCACCACCCGGGCCATCGGGATTCCATTCACCAAGCTGTCCAGGGAAAAACTGGGCAAGGAAATAGGGGCCAACATCATTGCGCTGGGAGCGATCGCCACCATCTCCGGGGTGGTGTCTCTCAAGAGCATCGAGGCGGCCGTCATGGGCAGGATTCCTCCGGGCAGCGAGGAGTTCAACCGGAAGGCCCTGGAAATCGGCATCGAAGCCGGTAAGAACGCTAGGATCACCAAGGCTGAAACAGAAGATTATGCGGATTCTTTTGACCAATGACGACGGGATCTTTTCCAAGGGAATAGAAAGCCTGTACCAGGCTTTGTCCATGGAACACGAAGTAACGGTGGTGGCCCCCGAGACGGAACAGAGCGCCGTGGGGCACGCCATCACGCTTCTCGAACCCCTGCGGGTCAACCGGGTGAAGCGCAACGGCCATTTCTTCGGCTTCGCCCTCAAGGGGACGCCCGCGGACTGTGTGAAAATCGCCGTCACCGAACTCCTGACCCCGCCTCCGCAGATAGTGGTTTCCGGCATCAACCTGGGGGCCAACGTGGGGGTGAACGTGATCTATTCGGGAACGGTTTCCGCCGCCACGGAGGCGGCCGTTCTGGGGATCCCTTCGATAGCCGTTTCCATCGATTCCGCCAACCCCGTGGATTTCAGCGCAGCGACCGAATTCATTCCCCGCCTGGTGGCCAAGGTGGCAACGGAAGGCCTGCCCGGCGGCGTTTCCCTCAATGTGAACGTGCCCAACATCCCGGCCGAAAAGGTGCGCGGCGTGCGCCTCACCCGGCAGGGCAGGCTCCAGTGCGTGGACCGGTACGACCGCAGGACCGACCCCCGAAACAACGCCTATTACTGGCTCTGCAACCTGTATGTCGAACAGGACCGGGACCCGGACGTGGATTCCAACATGCTGGCCGCCGGCTTCATCACCGTAACGCCCATCCACTACGACCTGACCGAATACGAAATGCTCAAGACAATGGAAGACTGGGACCTGGGGCTGTGACCCGGCGGGAGCGTCGTCCGGCAAGGGAAACCGAAGCTTCCGGGTGAGGGTCCCCAAGCTGGATGACTGCTGCCCGAGAGAGGTTCGTATCCTTGTTCTCAAACTCTGGCGGCTGTTGTCCAAACGTGAGACTTCACAAATTGGTGTAATACTGATTTGCGTTCAAAGAAGAGACAGGCTTATTGGCGGACAGGCTGTTACGGGGCGTTGCGCTAAACCGTCATCAGGCGGTGGTAAGCGACGTTGATTTCCTTGGTCTTTTCTTCGGCGAGTTCGCGGAATTCCTGGGGCAGGCCGGTATACTTGTCGGGATGATATTTATTGATCGCCGAGATATAGGCTTTTCTAATTTCGGCGGCGGTGGCGTTGGGGGCAAGGTTTAGGAGATCGAGACTTTTCCGGGAATCCTGGGCCGAGGAGTCGGCTGTCTTTTCCGATTCCTGGCACGCCGATTTCATGTCCTGGAATTTTTTGAGAGCTTCCTCGGAAAGCCGCACCGAATCCCGAACGGCGGTATTCGGTCTTACCGCGGTCCGCAACGTGCAGTTCCCGATGGTGGAATAAGTCTGCACGACCCTGGCTGCCTTCACGGGTTCGATCATTGGGGCTCCCGAAGCGCAACTCTACTCGATCTCAAACAAAAAACAGCGTCAACCAACCTCCAGGCAGCCCGGCCGTCTTCTGCGAGACCCGTTTGCTTTCCGTCCCCGGCTCACGCGCGGGTTTGGCTCTTCAGGATTAATATCAATATAATGCAAACCGGACACTAATGGTAGTAAAAAAACTCCAATGAAAGCTTTTTGTTATTCCCATATATCTCCGTTTTTCTTTTTCAGGTCTATATAGCTGATCCTGCCCCGTTCGTTTACGAACGAACTGAGCACCCAGCTCACCAGGCTTATGATGAGCGAGCCGAAAACCGCCGCCCAAAATCCATAGACGTGAAAGCCGGGCACGACCCCGGAAACCATCTTCAGCAGCAGCGCGTTTATCACAAAAGTAAACAGGCCGAAGGTAATGAAATTTATCGGCAGGGTGATGATGATCAATATGGGGCGAAACAGGGCGTTCAGTATCCCGAGCACCGCCGCAGCGAAAAAGGCCGAGAAAAATCCATCGACCCATATCCCGTCAACCAGGTAGGAGGTGATGATGATCGAGATCGTCACCAGTAGCCACCGCAAAAAAAGTCCGTTCATATTGTGCCCTCCCGAGCCGTAATATTTGTCATCCGCAGCGAGGTTCACAATCCGCTCCGGCCGCATGTTCGTTACCGGCCGGGCAGCCCCCGGCCGCCGGCCTCCACACCCGCTGCCGGTTATTATTACCCGAATACGCGCCCCATATCCAGCGGCATATCCGTATGGCCCCGGGCCGGAATATTAATGCCGGCAGGGCGGCCAATCCTGCATGAGCGGATTTCTTTTCTCCCACTTCGTGCCTAACTTGTTCGAGAATTGAGGGAATCGGCAACCGTATGATAAGGAGGTAATAGAATGCTGGTGTGGGCGACAACTTTTCTAATCGCAGGAATTATCGCCGGGATATTCGGCTTTTCCGGGGTAGCCGGGACAGCCACGTGGATTGCCCAGCTCCTGTTCTTTCTCTTCTTCGCTGCTTTTGTGATCTCGTTTTTCCGGGACCGCCGGCATCCGCAGACGCGGGTATGAAGATGACAGGCACTTTTACTCAATCGATAACAGGCAAAGGGGGCTCGGGATAGCCCCCTTTGTCTTGCCGCCACAGGCTTTCCGGCCGCCGCCGGGTGTGAGGGCGATTGGCACAGCCCTTGCTCAAACCCTATCCGAGCCTGAATCGATACACCTGTTCCGATTTCATTAACGGCGGCCCGTATATGTTCAAATTATGCAAAACGCGTATCTGCCTCATCATTGCCGGCCTCATCGTCTGCCTTGCCTGGCCGGCCTGCGCCAGGTCTTCGGATGCAGTCCGGACCAAGCTGAACCGCTTCCACGTGAAGGTGAAGGGAAACCAGACCCGTCTGATTTTTGACGCTTCGGGCGCCCGCCCCAAACTGATCGGCTCCCCCACTGAGGACGGGATTTCGGTATTTTTCAACCTGATCGCCACCTCGATTCCCAATAAGATTATCAAAAATCCGGCTTCGGCCGCCAAGAGCGTGAAGTTCGTCAGGGAAGGCGGTTTTTTCGAAATCCTCTTTCGTGAAAAGAACACAAAGTCCAGCCACCGGATCATCCGCGGCAAGGGCGACCGGTACACCCTGGTCTTCGACCTGAGCCCGCCGGCGAAGACCGCTTCCTCCGTGCAGCCCGTGCAAACGCCTGCGGAAAAGCCCGCGGAAAAAGCTTCGGGCGGCCCCGCGCAGAAGCAGGAGAGCAAACCGGTTCGCGGTGAGCCCGGGAAAAAGGTCGAAACCGGCGAGCTGTTCGGCTCGCAGGGAGCGGCGAATCTAAAAGATATCCTCAAGATGGAGGAAGGAAACAAGCGTGACCGGCAACCGGCCGCAAAATCCCAGGCGTTTGTCCAGGACTCCGAGCAGGCCCTGGCGTTGTACCGGGAGGCGGACGAAAAGTTCGACAACTGCAAGCGGGACCTCGTGCTGTGCAGCCCCGGCGTGATCGACGCCTATTCGAAGGCGGTGGGGGCCGCTCCGCGGTCCGCGCGAGCGCCCCTGGCGGTCTACAGGACGGGGCTCGCCAACTGGAGCATGGGAAACTACACCAAGGCGGAAAAGCTCTTCCGCCGGGTGATTTCCGAATGGCCGGACCAGCCGGTGGTTTGCCGGTGCTGGATCGGCATCGGCGACATTCAGAATAAGAGACGGGCCTACCTGGAGGCCATGGAGGCTTTCCGAACGGCCCTGTGGTTCGCTTCCGAAAAGGCCGACAAGGCGTCCGCTCATTTCGAACTCGGCAGAGAGTACCTGATCCTGGGCGCGCCCAAAGAGGCCCTGAACAGCTTCAACCTGTGCATCGCCCAGGACCCCGATTATTACACGAAAAAGCCGGAACTGGTGCGCCTTGTCGGCGAATCGGAGTTTGCGCTCGGCACTTACGATAAGGCAAAAGAAGACCTGCTGCGCTACCTCAACATCCAGCAAAGCGGTCCCGAACAGGACCTGGTATACGCCAAGCTGGCCGAAATCCTGCTCACCCAGGGCGATACCGCGCTGGCCAAAAAGATCTACGAATTCATCGGGAAATACTACACCGGTTCGGAGGGCGACATCATCGGCGAGATCCGCCTGGCGGAACTGCTGGAAAGAACGGACGGGGAACGGTCGCGCAAAATCTATAACGAACTGTGCGCCAGGGACCTGTCGCCCAACCTGCGAAGGATAGTCTATTTCAAGCTGGCCGCCCTCAATTTGAGAAACGGCAATCTCGACCGCAGCCTCGAACTGATGGACAATGTGTTCCGGGGCAAAACGGACATCTCGGCCAACAACGAAATGTCCGACCTCCGGGAACAAATCCTGGTGGCGCTGGTGAAAAAATATTCGGAAGAAAAGAATTTTGCGGCCATGATCCAGCTCCACGACCGTTACCGGCGGGTGTTCGAGAACATGCAAAATCGGCCGGAGGTGCTGGAGACCATAGCCAACGCCTACGCGGAACTGAAGTTTTACCCGAGCGCGCTCGGCGTCTACGAATGCCTCCTGGCCGGAAGCCGGGAAAAGAGCGGGGAGCAGCTTTTCAAGTGCGCCCTCTACGCGTTCCAGGCGGGAGACGACGGCAAGGCGTCCCAGTACGCGAAGATGATCCGGTCGGACCAGCTCGAAGCCCGCAAGTCCGAACTGCTCGGGCAGATTGCCTACCGGGAGCAAAAATATGCCGATGCGCAAAAATACTTCAGCGCCGTGTTCCAGAAGAAAAAGGATTTCGAGCTGTCGGAGCCCGATTCCTACATGGCTTATGGGTACACCCTGTTCGAGCTGAAAAAATACGACGATGCCGTTCCCATCCTCCAAAAATGCCTGGAAAGGGCGAAAGCCGAGGACGTCGATACCCGGCTGGCCGTCCTGGTCAGGATTGCCAGATGCTACACGGGGCAAAATCAGTACCTCAAGGCGGTGGGGACCATGGAAACGGCGCTCGGTCTCGCGGAAGGCGACCGGAAAAACGAGCTTTTGTACGAGATTTCGAAGCTCTACCTGGCCGCCGCCAAGCCGGAACAGGCCGTGCAGAACCTCAACCAGATCATAGGAGCCCAGAACCCGTTCTGGGTGGTGGTGGCCCAGCAGGAACTCAATACCATACGCATGGCCCAGGCGACCCAGTGATGCCGGGTTGCGTTCAAGCAGTGAACTTACAGGTCGATCAATGAACGTACTGCTCGTCGAAACCGATTCCTCCGATGCCCGAACGCTTTCCTCCTACCTGAGGGAGCAGGGGCACCTGTGTTTTATCACCGATTCGGCCCGGTCGGCCAAAAGCCTGGCGAAAAAGGAGTGTCCCGGCCTGGTGCTCCTGCACCTGGACGGACGCGCGGACCAGGCGTTCGAGTTCCTGGAATCGGCGCAGAGCCTGGAGCCTCCGGTTCCCGTCATCGTATTGACCCGCAAGCCCAGGCTTGACGACGCGGTGCAGGCGGTCAAAAAAGGGGCTTACGATTTCTGGACGAAGCCCTTTCCGCTGGAACGCCTGGCAAAGACCATTGAGCTGATCGAAGGCGTAACGCCGTCGGGAAACGGCCCGGCGGCCGGGGAGGACCCGGCGGGCGACCCCATCATCACGGCCGACCACGTAGTGTGCGGGCTCAAGGCGCTTGCCAGGAAGGTGGCCCCCAGCAACGCAACGGTGTTCATCCAGGGCGAAAGCGGGACGGGAAAAGAGCTTTTTGCCCGCTACATCCACCAGGAAAGCGGGCGCGGAAACCGGCCGTTTGTGGCCATCAACTGCGCGGCGCTTCCGGAAACGCTCCTGGAAAGCGAGCTCTTCGGTTAC
Organism: Syntrophobacterales bacterium Delta_01; assembly: GCA_001603845.1. Lineage (GTDB taxonomy): Bacteria > Desulfobacterota > Syntrophobacteria > Syntrophobacterales > Syntrophobacteraceae > SbD1. Next base: position 8,982 of record LUZZ01000039.1, read on the forward strand.
GAGAAGGGGGCTTTCACGGGTGCCATCCGGAACCGGGAGGGAAAATTCGAATTGGCCAACACCGGCACCCTGCTGCTGGACGAAGTGACCGAAATCCCCCTGCACCTCCAGGCGAAGCTCCTGCGGGTGCTCCAGGAAAGCGAAGTGGACCGCCTGGGCGGCAAGTACCCGGTCCCGGTGGACGTGAGGGTGGTGGCCACCACCAACCTCAGGATCGAAGACCAGGTGAAAGAGGGCCGGTTTCGAAAAGATCTTTACTACCGGCTGAACGTCATTCCGCTTCGGATTCCGCCGCTTCGCGACCGGCCCGGCGACATCGTGCCGCTTTCCGAATTTTTCCTGCGCAAGTACGTGAGTGAAAACGCGACGGGGGCCCGGTCCTTTGCGCCCGAAGCCGCCGGAAAGCTCAAGGCGCATCCCTGGCCGGGAAACGTGCGCGAGCTGCAAAACGTCGTGCAGCGCGCGGTCCTCATCTCCGATTCGCCGGTCATAGACCCGGGCAGCATCATCCTGGACCCGGAAGAGGGCGATCCGTCCGGGGCCGCCCAGCTCTCCCTCATGCCCCTCAGCGAAATGGAAAAGATGATGATCCACAAGGCCCTCAATTCGTGCGACGGCAACCGCACCAAGGCCGCGGATATCCTGGGCATCAGCGTGCGGACCCTTCGCAACAAGCTGAGCGAATACCGTCAAAGCCTTGAAATGTAGCCCCGCGGCTCTTCCGTCAATTCTTTGACCAAACCGGTCCCCGCCCGAGCCGCCCGCAGGCGGCATCCCGCCTCCATCGGCGCATACTCTAATGATTCCAGCCCCTTTGTCAGCCGTTTCCCCGATGGTATGGGATTTGCTCAATGTTGGCTAAACACCGCAAAGGAGCTATTTCATGAGCAGTATCGTATTCGACCGGACAGTCAAAATGATGGAAGACCGGCTCAGCCTCAATTCGCTGAACCAGAAACTCATCTCGGGCAATCTCGCCAATCTGAACACGCCGGGCTACAAGACCCGTGAACTCTCGTTCGACCAGACCCTGCGCGAATCGCTTCAGGAGCACGTCCTCCAGATGGTCCGGTCGAACGACTCGCACATCACTCCCGACGACCCGGTCCAGGCCATGTCGGCGCGGGAGGTGACCGAAGCCGGTCCCGTGGACCTTGACACCGAGATGGTCAAGCTGACCAAAAACAGCATCGAGTATCAGTACATGGTGGCCATGCTGAACAAGAAATTCGCCATGTTGAAAACGGCAATAGGCGAAGGAGGTGCATGATGGATTTCGATTCCTCAATGAAAATCAGCGCGTCCGGCCTGAGGGCCAACCGCACCTGGATCAACGTGCTCTCCTCCAACCTGGCCAATGCCAACACCACCAGGACGGAGGACGGAACCCCGTACCAGCGCAAGACGGTGATTTACGAGAGCAAGGCGTCCGGCGGGTTCGGGGAAGAACTGAACACGGCGCTCAGCGCGGGGCCGGAAGAGGTGGAAGTCACCGACGTGGTCCCCGACCAGCGCGATTTCAGGGAAGTCTACGATCCGGGCAACCCCGACGCCAACGACAAGGGCATCGTGCTGATGCCCAACGTCAATCCGGTCGAGGAAATGGCCAACCTGCTCAACGCCAGCAGGTCGTACGAAGCGAACCTCGCCGCGATCCAGGTGGCAAAACAGCTCGCCGTCAAATCGCTCGAAATCGGTAAATAACGGGGGAAAGACCAATGCGTATCGATCCGATCATCCGCAACCTGAACGAGAGCGTGGCACCGGGGATGAAACCCAACGGGGCCGGCGAAGCCGCCGGGACTTCGTTCGCCGACCAGCTCGCGTCCAAATTCAGCGAAGTGAACAAGCTCCAGAATCAGGCCGAGCAGGCCATGGAAGACGGGACGGTCAACGGCGCGTCCAATATCCACGAAACCATGATCCGCCTGGAAGAGGCCGACCTGGGGCTGCGCATGCTCACCAGGTTTCGCGATAAGGCCATGGACGCCTACCACGAAATGATGCGCATGCAGTTCTAACCGAACGGGTTTGCCGCGCGGGGCGCCGAAGGGTGCCCGCGAGGGGGCTGGAAAATTGCTCGAATCGGCCCGTTTTTCCTGCAGGACCATGGGATAAAACGGGCGCTCGCCCGGGACCGGAGAGACGGCGCACGGCGTGGGGACTTCCGGCGGGGCGAAATTTCCTTTGATAATCTTGTCCGCGTTCTCCACTCTCTTTCCGGGTGAACGCCAAAGAGCCGCTGCCATGGATCAGATACTCCAGTATTTTCGCGGGTTTTTACGCTATTTCCAGTCTCTTGCGGTTGCGCAGAGAATTTCCCTGGTGGGAGGCGCCGCCATTCTCGTGGGCGCGGTGGTCTTCCTGGTTTACGTGGCCAACCGGACCGATTACACGACCCTGTACTCCGGGCTTTCGGAAAGCGACCAGGGCGAGGTGGCCCAGGCGCTCAAGGCCAAGAAGATCCCGTACCGCATCACCAGCGGAAACATCGAAGTGCCGCGCGATCAGCTCTACGAAACCAGGATTTCCCTGGCTTCGGAAGGCATCCCCAAGGGCGGCGTCACGGGGTTTGAAATTTTCGACCAGCAGAAGCTGGGGAGCACCGAATTCGTTCAGAAAATCAACTACCAGCGCGCTCTCCAGGGCGAACTGGCCCGGACCATCGACTGTCTGGATGAAGTGGCCGAGAGCCGGGTGCACCTGGTTTTGCCCGAAGACAGCCTTTTCAAGGAAGACCAGAAGCCGCCCAGCGCCGCCGTGGTGATAAAGCTGCGCCCGGGGGCACGGATCGACCAGAAAAAGCTCCAGGGAATCGTCAACCTGGTGGCCGCGACCGTGCGGGGGCTCGACGAGAGCCAGATCTCCATCATGAGCACCGACGGGCAGGTGCTTTTCAAGAAAGGCCAGCCCGACCAGTCCTTCCAGATGAACAACGCCCAGCTTGAGCGCAAGCAGCGCATGGAAGACGACCTGCGCAACAAGATCCAGACCATGCTCGAACAGGTGGTGGGCCCCAACAAGGTGCTCGCCCGTGTAAACCTGGACCTGGATTTCAACCGCGTGCAGATCGCCGAGGAGGTCTACAACCCGGACAGTTCGGTCATAAGAAGCCAGCAGCGCAGCACCGAGGCTTCGGAAGGCAAAGAACCGGGCGCCAAGGGAAACCCCGATGTGCCCATCGACCTGGAGTCCAAGCTTTTACAGAACTCTCCGCAGAAAGATGCGTCGAAGTCCAAGCAGCAGCAGTTTAACCGCCAGCGCGAGATCGTAAACTACGAGATCAACAAGACCAGCAAGCAGATCGTGCAGATGCCGGGCAGCATCAAGAAGGTTTCGGTGGCGGTCATCGTCGACGGCCGGTACGAAGCCAAGCCGGACAAGGACGGCAAGCTCAAGGAAACCTACGTGCCTCGGCCGGCGCAGGAAATGAAGTCCATCGAGGACCTGGTCAAAAAAGCGGTCGGCTACTCGGAAATACGCGGAGACCAGATCACCGTTTCCAACATCCCCTTCGCCACCGACGTTTCCGCCCCCGGTGCGATAAAGGGCGACAACCGGTGGGTGCGCCTGTTCAAGACTTACCAGAAAGTGCTGTTCAACGCGGTGCTGATCCTGGTGGTCATGATCTTCGTCATCCGGCCGCTCATGGGCAGGTTCAAGCAGATGGCCGAAGGGATGAAGAGCCTGCCGCCCCCCGCCGCCGGGCAGGGAGTGGACGAGCAGTTGACGGCGCTGCTTCTCGATCAGCCCGGCACCAAGCTGACTATTCGGAAGCAGTCCTCCGCTCTTGTCAAACACAATCCGGACAAAGCTACTGAGATCATCAGATCGTGGTTGAAGGACGAGGTATAGTAGCATGGCCAAACCGGCAGTTCCCCAGAAGCTGAGCGGTCCGATGAAAGCCGCCATCGCCCTGCTTTCCATGGGCGAGGAGGCATCCGCCCTGATCCTCAAAAACTTATCGACCGATGAAATCCGGGAGCTGAGCATGCATATGTCCAGCATCCAGGGCGTCAGAAAAGAGACATCGGACGAGCTGCTCCAGGAATTCACGTCTCTTTTCCGCCACGAGGTGGGAATACACGTAGCGGGCGACGAATTCATACGCAACCTTCTTCCCAGCGTCATGAAGAGCGACCAGGCCAAGGAAGTCATCAGCCAGATCGAAGAAGAGCGGCAGAAACTGCCGTTCAAGCACCTCCGGGATATCGACCCCAAGCTCCTCGCGGGGTTTATCAAGGGCGAACACCCCCAGACGATCGCCATCATCGTTTCCCACCTGGGGCACCAGAAAGCCAGCCAGGTGCTGGGCTACCTGCCCGAACAGCTTCAATACGAGGTGGTGGGCCGCATTGCCAGGCTGGAAACCGTGCCGCCCGACCTGATCCAGGAAGTCGACGAGGTGCTGGAAAAAGAACTCATGGCGCTCGGCAAAAGGGGCCAGCAGATCGGGGGCGTGGGCGTGGTGGCGGAAATTCTCAACCACTGCGAGCGGCGCACGGGGGACAACATATTGCAGTTTTTGGAAGAATCGGACAGTGAACTGGCCGACAAGGTCCGGAAGCTGATGTTCGTTTTCGACGACCTGGTGAATGTCAACGACCAGGGCATTCGCGAGCTTCTCAAGGAGATCCGGAACGAAGAACTCACCCTGGCGCTCAAAACCGCGTCGGAAGAGGTCAAGGCCAAGCTTTTCAAGAACCTGTCCCAGCGTGCCGCCCAGATGCTCCAGGAAGACATTTCCATGATGGGGCCGGTGCGGCTGAGTGAAGTGGAAGCGGCCCAGCAGAGCATCCTGAACGTGGCGCGGCGGCTGGAAAAGGAAGGCAAAATGGTGCTGGCCGGAAAGGACGGCGGAGAAGCCCTTGTCTAACCTGCTCAAGCAAAGACCGGAACTGGGAGTGGCCCCTTTCGGGTTCCCGGTGATCGAATCGGAACAGGGCGGCGGTAAAAGCGAAGACGGCCAGGAACTCGACACCCTTTTTTCCGAACCCGAAGCGGAATGCGAGGACACCCTGCGCAAGAAGCTCCTGGAACTCGAACGCCGCACCAACGAGATCGAAAAGGACGCCTATGCCCGCGGGTTCGCCCAGGGCGAACGGGACGGCCTGGAGTACGGCCGCAAGACCGTCCAGGTGGTAAAGACGCAGCTCGAAGGCATCGCCGCAAACCTGGAAGCCCTTCCGGAAAAGATATTCACGGACTATCGCGAGTGGTTCATCATGACCTGCACCAAGGTGGCCAGGCGGATCGTGCACAAGGAGCTTGCGATTTCGCCCGAGATCATTGCCGGAACGATCAACGCCCTGCTCGACGAGGCCGAAGAGCACAGCACGCTGGTCGTCTATCTCCACCCGCTGGACGTGGAGTTCATGGAAAAGCGGGCGGACCTCGTGCTCGCCTCCCACGGCAAACGCCTGGAGATCAGGCCCGACGCCTCCCTGGAACGCGGCGGATGCCGGGTGGAAAGCGACGTGCAGTTGCTCGACGCCTCCATCGACGCCCAGTTCGAGGAAATGGAAAAACACCTCCTGGGCGGCCTGGGGCTGGAAAAAGAGGACTGAGAGGCGAAAAACCATGGAACCCGACGATTATCTCCGGTTGGCCGGAAAGAACCTTCCCGATCCCGATACGTGCAGGCTGATGAGAAAATACGGCAAGGTGGTGCAGCTTACCGGAAACCTGCTGGAAGCCCGGGGGCTGTGCGCGGGCACCGGGGACATCTGCGGCATCATCCACGCGGACTCCACGGAGCCGGTCCTGGCCGAGGTGGTGGGGTTCGAAGCCAACCGGCTGAAGCTCAGCCCCCTGACGCACCTCAGCGGAATTCGCCCGGGAAGCCTGGTGCAGACCATGGAGGCGGCGAGCCGCGTCCCGGTCTCGGACACCATGCTCGGCCGGGTGCTCGACGGCCTGGGGCAGCCCCTGGACTCGGGCGGTCCCATCATTTCCAACGTTTCGTATCCTCTTTCCGGCAAGGTGTCCAACCCTCTCGCCCGCCCGATGATCGACGAACAGCTCGACATCGGGGTCCGGTGCATCAACGCGCTGCTGCCCATCGGCAAAGGGCAGAGGATCGGCATTTTCGCCGGATCGGGCGTCGGCAAGAGCACGCTTCTGGGCATGATGGCCCGGTACACCAGCGCCGACGTGAGCGTCATCGCCCTGATCGGCGAGCGCGGCAGGGAAGTGAACGAGTTCATAGAAAACGACCTGGGCCGGGACGGCCTGGAGCGTTCGGTGGTCGTCGTGGCCACCTCCGACCAGCCGCCCACGGTGCGCATCCGGGGCGCCTTTCTGGCCTGCGCGATCTCGGAATACTTCCGGGACCAGGGAAAAGACGTGCTGTTCATGATGGATTCGGCGACCCGCCTGGCCATGGCCGCGCGCGAAATCGGACTTGCCGCCGGAGAGCCGCCCACCACCAAGGGCTACACGCCCAGCGTGTTCAGCCTGCTGCCACGGCTTTTCGAACGGTCCGGCAATTTCGATTCGGCGTCCATCACCGGTCTGTACACGGTGCTGGTCGAGGGCGACGACATGGAAGACCCCGTGGCCGACACCCTCCGTTCCATTCTCGACGGCCACTTCGTTCTGGACCGGGGCCTGGCCCAGAAAAGGCATTTCCCGGCCATCGACACCCTCAGAAGCGTCAGCAGGCTGACGGACCGGCTGCTCTCCCCCCGGTACAAGGAACTGGTTTCCCGGTTTATCCGCATCCTTGCCGACTACAAGAACAGCGAGGACATGATCCGGATCGGCGCCTACGTGAAAGGGAGCCACAGCGAGACGGACTATGCCATCGACATGATCGACCGGGTCAACGAATTTTTGCGCCAGCCGGTCGAACAGAGCTGTTCGGTTGAGGCCGCGCTGGCGGAGTTGGAAGAGATCTTGCAATAAATCGCTGGGGACGTGATGAAAAATCGGCCGGAAGGGACTGGAAGATCGAATGCCGTTCAGGTTTCGTCTGCAATTTTTGCTGCGACAAAGAGAGTTCAAGCTGAACGAGGCCCGGACGGCGCTTGCCGCCGCCGAGTCCTTCAGGATGGAGATACAGGCGCATATCGACCGGCTGCGTGAAAAATTCCTGGCGGCCGCCCGGCAGCTCGAAGGGGAACAGGCGGCGGGAATCGTCGCCGGCCGCTACCTGTCGTTGAAAAATTATATGAGTGTGCTGGAGCAGGAAGTATTTCAGTTCCGGCAGGAGCTTGAAAAAGCGGACGCGGAAGTGCTGTTTCGCAGACAGGTGGTCATTGAATCCGACAAGTCGCTCAAACTGCTCGAAAATATTAGATCCCGGGAAAAGGAAGCCTACAACTGGGAGATGGCCCGCCGGGAACAGAAACGGGCTGACGAGACGGCCGTTTTGAGAGACTACCGCGAACGCGGTTTGGGAGCGAGGAGGGACGAAAGATGAAAAGACTGAAATCGAGCCTGCTTCCCATGGCGTTGTGCGCTTTGATAGCGGTCCTCTTGCTGAAGCTCGCCCTGATCACCGGGGGGGTTTTTGCCGACCGCCGGGCCGTGTCGCAGACCCCCGCCGAAACGGTGCAACAGAAGCCGGAACCGGGACAGGGACCGGAAAAGACCATGGTGAGCGGGGTGAGCATGGTTGCCGAGTCCTATGCCGCCCAGTCCGAGGGCGAACAGCGGCCGAAAGCGGTCCGCGGGGATGTCAATTCGGCGTCCGGCATGGTTTCCTTCATTCAGCAGAGGGAAAACGAACTGCGCAAGAAAGAGGAGCAGTTAAACGAGAAGGAAGCGCGGCTGGCCAAGCTGGAACAGGAGATCGAGAAGAAAACGAAGGACCTTCTGGTCATTCAGAAGGAAATCCAGGCGCACCGGGACGAGAAACAGGAGGTCCAGGCCGGAAAGGTCAAGAGCCTGGCCAGGATCTACGGCACGATGAAACCCAAGGAAGCCGCCAAGCTCCTGGAAAACCTGGACGATAAGCTGGTCCAGGACATCATCGCCACCATGACCCCGGACGAAGCGGCGTCGATATTGTCGCTCATGGATATCAAAAAGGCCGCCAAGATTTCGGAAGCTCTTTCGGGGCGCTGACGCCGAGTGCAAAATAGTATTGAAACAATGCTCCAGGAACGTGGGGCCGAATCCGGGGGAGATGGAAAATCTTCCCCGTTCGTTTAAAAAGGCCGGCCTGAGCGCCGATTGGAATGGGCCGTTTCCGGCGCGAAGACGCGGGATGCCGTAAAAAAACCGCCTTGCGGCGGCGGGTTTTCCGGGCCTGTTTCGCACCCCGGCGAACGGTTTTTTGAAATCGCTTGCAAAGCGGCGGAAGATAGCGCAATATATCCTCCGTTTGCCCCCCCGCCATATTAATTTCTTTTATCAAACGCTTAGCGGTTTTTTATGAGATTTTTCCGCCAGAATATACGTTTGCCGAAAACAGCCGTACTCCTGGTGCTGGCGGCCGTTATCGCCGGCATCGGGTGCGGGAGCCGGTCCTCTTATGTTTCTTCCCCGGTGGCTGTGCGGGTTCCCACGCCGGATACGCGGGTTGCCGCGCCGCCGGACAGCGCCTGTCCGCCGGTTCCTATCGGTCCTCCCGAAGTCGTCGAAAAAAGCGTCGCCTCTCTGGGAGGCCCCAAGACGGTCATCCACGAAGTGGGGCCGCTGGAAACCATCTGGCGCATTTCGCGGATGTATGACGTGCGGCCGCAGGCCATCTATACGGCCAACGGCATCGGGTCCAAGGACGTGCTCCGGATCGGCCAGAAGCTGGTCATCCCTCATGCCCGCAAGCTGCGCTACGTGATCAATCTGTACCACAATTCCCAGTGGCACTACATCATCCTTCACCACACCGCAACCGACATGGGCAACGCCAAGACGATCAACCTGGCCCACGGCGCGCGGGGGTTCTGGAACGGGCTGGGATATCATTTCCTGATCGACAACGGGACGCTCGGGAAAGGGGACGGCCAGATCGAGATGTCGCCGCGCTGGATACGCCAGCAGGAGGGGGCGCACTGCAAGGCCGACGGCATGAACGACAAGTCGATAGGGATCGCGCTGGTGGGCAATTTCAACAACGAATCCCCCACCCCCAACCAGATGCAGTCCCTGATGTTTCTTCTAAGAATCCTGTGCAATTACTACCACATCCCCAGCCCGTGCATCATGGGCCACCGGGAAGTGCCGGGCGCCGCCACGGAATGCCCGGGATCCAGGTTCCCCCTCGCCGAAATCCGGCGTTCTCTCAGCCAGACTTTCTCTTCGCGGAAATGACGCGTTCCACCGAGGTGAAATAAAAAATCCCGGGCTTTTGACCCGGGATTTGCATTTTCTCAAGCAATCAAGGCAGGTAGCGGATGGTATGGCCGTTTCGGCCGGCGCGGCCTACGCGGATCGCATCATGCGGCGCTCGCGGCGCTGAATGCGCTTGATGGCCTTCTTTTTCTTGATGCGCCTGCGTTCACCTTTGGACAGATAGTAGTTGTGGCGCCGGAGAACTGGCTGGACGTTTTTCTGGAAGTCCTTGCGGAGCTTACGTATCTTTTTCTCAATGCTTTCCTTGGGTTCCGCCTCCGTACTCAAATAATTCACCTGCCTTTCAAAAGCGGCCTCGCCGGGAGGCCGAAGTATAGCTGATGCGCCGGTGGACACCAGAATCTATCAAGTATACAACGATAAGGCCAGAGAAGCAAGCAAAATCGGCTCCACCGCTCACCCCTGCGACGCGAGATCGTAGTGCGAAAAGTGCATGGTGAAGGTCGCACGCCCCTGGGTCGAAGACCGGAGCGCGGTCGAGTACCCGAACATCCGGGACAGCGGCACCACCGCGGTGATCACCTGGATGGCTTTGCGGGCCGTGATGCTTTCCACCCTGCCTTTTCTCATGTTGATGTCTCCGAGCACCTCGCCCAGGAACTCGTCGGGAACCAGGACTTCCACCGACATGTAAGGTTCGAGCATGATGGGGGCGGCCTGTTCGAACGCGTTTCGGAACGCCATGGACGCCGCCACTCGGAAGGCCAGCTCGCTGGATACCCCTTCCTGGAAAGTCCCGCCGGACACTTCCACGCACGCGTCCACCACGGGATAGCCCGAAATGGCGCCGCTGCTGAACGCGTCCTGGATTCCCTGCTCGATTGCCGGGAAAAAGTTTTCGGGGATGGATTCGTCCCGGACCTGATTGACCACCGTGTTCCCCAGGCCCCTGGCCCGCGGCGAAATTTTGACATTCACGGCCGCGTAGTGCCGGGTGCCGCCCAGGTCACGGTCGAACAGGCCGTTTGCCACGGCTTCCCGCGTGATCGTTTCCCGGTAGACCACCTGGGGCTTGCCCGCGTTGACCGAGACGTGATAATCGCGCTCCAGCCGGGTCATGACGATTTCCAGGTGCAGTTCGCCCATGCCGCTGATGATGGTCTGCCCGGTGTCCTGGTTTTCGTTGAACCGGAACGTGGGGTCTTCCTCCGAGAGCCTGCCGAGGCTTTCCATGAGCTTTTCCTGGTCGCCCCTGGTCTGGGCCTCCACGGCGATGGAGATCACCGGTTCGTAGATTTCGACGGGCTCCAGCAGCACCGGGTGGTCGGGGTCGCACAGGGAATCGCCGGTCATGGCGGTCTTGAGCCCCAGGATGGCCACGATCTCCCCCGCGCCGGCATTTTCCATGCGGTCCCGCTTGTTGGCGTGCATCTGGAAAATGCGCGACACCTTCTCGCGCACCCCCTTCGAAACGTTGAGCAGGTCGGAGCCCACGCGGAGCGTTCCCGAATAGATGCGCGCGTAGGTGAGTTTTCTGCCCTGGTCCATGAAGATCTTGAAGGCCAGCGCGGCCAGCGGGTCCTTGTCCGATCCTTTTCGCTCTTCGATTGCGTTGGTTTTCGGGTTGACTCCCTCGATGGGGGGGACGTCCAGCGGGGAGGGCAAAAAGTCCACGATGGCGTCCAGGAGCGGCTGAATGCCCTTGTTTTTGAGCGCGCTTCCGCACAGCACCGGGACGGCGCGCAGATCGAGAGTCAGCTTCCGGAGCACCGGAATGAGTTCGGAAGAGGTGATTTCGCCGCCTTCCAGGTAGCGTTCCATGAGCGAGTCGTCGTATTCGCCGAGCTTGGCGACCAGATCCTCGCGGGCCTCGGCCGCCCGAGGCAGCAGGGCGGGGTCGATGTCCGTCACCTGGAATTCGGCCCCCAGGGTTTCGTCGAGCCAGGTGACCTGCTTCATGGTCACTAGGTCGATGATGCCCCTGAAATCCGCTTCGGCCCCCACCGGTATCTGGATAGGCAAGGGCACGGTTTTGAACTTTTCCCGGATCTGGTTCACCGTGGCTTCGAAATCGGCCCCGATGCGGTCCATCTTGTTAACGAAGGCGATCTTGGGGACGTGGTACCGGTCGGCCTGGTGCCAGACCGTTTCCGACTGCGGCTCGACGCCGTCCACTCCCGAAAACACGGCGATCGCCCCGTCCAGCACGCGCAGCGACCGTTCCACCTCGATGGTGAAGTCCACGTGGCCGGGGGTGTCGATGAGGTGGAGTTCGTGGTCGCGCCACATGCACGTGGTGACGGCCGAAGTGATCGTGATGCCGCGCTCCTGTTCCTGCTCCATCCAGTCCATGACGGCCGTTCCGTCGTGGACCTCTCCCATCCTGTGGGAGCGGCCGGTATAGAACAGGACCCGCTCGGTCACCGTGGTCTTCCCGGCGTCGATGTGGGCGATGATGCCTATATTTCTGAACAATTTTAACCGTTTGGGGTCGGCCATGAATTCTTTTCCCCTGCCGGGATCTCCCGGACGTCCATGCAGATTTTAAGTTAAGCTCGTAACATTATGGAATTCAACGGGTATTGTCAAGAAAGGCGGAGGCGGGCCGGCGGCATTTTGAAGACCACACTCCGCGCTGCCGGGGGCGCGGGTCCCGTCGCAGGTGCGCCCCGCGGCTTGGGGGCGGGATCGGAAATCGGAGAAAAAGGGAGCCTTGCGTAGAAAAACCGAGTAATATTCCGGGAAACATGACAGAAGGGGGCACCGGCGCCGAACCCTTCCCGGCATTTGACCGCCCCATTTTCCCCGGCAACTTCGGCTGGGAGGGCGACCACCTGGGTGGCTGGAAAGAAAAACGAAGTTTGAGCGCGATTTACATCATAAGAAAGAGATTTAGCGGCGAACAAATCTTAAAATAACTCAGTTCGGACCTAGGCCAGTCAGTCTCACTCCTTTCTATCCGAATCCTGAAACATCTTTTCGGATATATCTCTCAGCCCTGATATTTTCCTGCCATTTGCCGAATAATGGCGGCTAACCCCGGATAATCCCGGATAACGCGATTTGCGTTTTCCGGTCGGGACTGTTAGAAGAGACAATCCTAAACACTCCTGCGGGTATCCGTGAGGGGCTGTTGGTTCTTTGAAAAATGAGGAGAACCAGTATGGCGCCTGATTCAAGCCTCCTGAGGCACCATCTGGGGGGATCTGCCGCTGCCTTTCGGCGAAGCGTGCCGACGGTTGCGGCATTATGTTTTCTATTTTTGTTCATTTCCGCGTTCCAAGCTCAGGCGAGGACCGACGGTATGGATTTTCCGGGCTCTCTGGCGTCATTGCCTTACGGCCTGGAGAACCCGATGCGGGGAATTTCCGCTCCGCCGGCCGCTTTGCCATCGCCACCTGATGCTCTTCCGGGATCCCCCAAGGTGCTTTGGAGAAACAGAATCCAGATACCCATCAATGAACCGCTGATTAAAAAGTACATCCGCTTCTATCAGGGGGAGGGCCGTAGTACGGTTCTGGATGCCCTCGACAATTCCAGAACATGCCTCCCACAGATGACTGAAATTCTGGAAAGCTATGGCGTGCCCGGCGAACTGGTATGGGTCGTTTTGGTCGAAAGCCGGTTCGAAAGACACGCATCGAACAAGGGAGCGGTTGGTTATTGGCAGCTGTTGGCGGGAACAGCCAGGGATATGGGGCTGAGGGTCGACCGGTGGGTCGACGAGAGGAAAGACCCTATAAAGTCCACCAAGGCTGCCGCCAAGTACTTGAAACTTCTTTATGAAAGGTATGATTCATGGTTGCTGGCACTTGCCGCGTACAACGCGGGAGCCGTGCCGGCTTCATGCGTGG
>LUZZ01000378.1 GCA_001603845.1 Syntrophobacterales bacterium Delta_01
ATCAAGGGGGAGAAGCTTAAAGTCAACAACATCGGCGGCTCCCGCCGCGCCGGGTCCCGCGGCCCGGCCTTTACTCCGGCGAACTCGGTATTAACGTATATTACCGTTTGTAAGCGTCCCGGCAAAGAATGTATATTTCCTCGACCCCTGTTGAATAATTACTCTGCAGGTATTCAAGAGTCAAAAAGAGAGAGCGGTATTGCGAATGGATCATTTGCGCCCCGGGCGCCTCATGGCGCCGGTTATTTGTTTACTGACGCTGTTGATGGTACTGCCTGCTGCGCGCGCCCTGGGCTACACGGCGCAGGAACGGAGCACCATCCGGTCGTTTGAGCGGGTGGCCCCCTCCGTTGTGAATATCACCACCATGCAGTGCGATCCCGAGTTTTTCTGGTGCGCGGTGCCGGCCACGGAAGGGGCGGGATCGGGCGTCATTCTCAAAGCCGACGGGCTGATCGTTACCAATAACCACGTGGTGGCCGGCGCCCGCAATATCACGGTGACGCTCCTGGACGGAACGCGGCTGGAGGGGCGGGTGGTGGCCTCCTCGGCCGAGGACGATTTCGCGGTCCTGAGAATCGACCCCGGGGAAAAACAGTTGGCGGCGATTCCGCTGGGCAACTCGGATAAAATCCAGGTGGGTGAGCGGGTGCTGGCAATCGGAAATCCTTTCGGGCTGGGGCAGACCCTCACCGTCGGGACGGTCAGCATGACCGGCCGAACGATAAAGGACGGCGGGAAGATCCTGCGCAACGTCATCCAGACCGATGCGGCCATAAATCCGGGAAACTCCGGGGGCGCCCTGGTCAATTCGGACGGGGAGCTGGTCGGGATATGCACGGCCATCCTCAGCCCCACCGGGTCGAGCATCCGCATCGGGTTCGCCATTCCGGTAAACCGGATGAAAGAGGTGGTGCCGGGGCTCATGCGGCGCTGGCCCAGGGTCGTGGGCTGGACGGTGGCGATCCTTCTCGTGATCTGGTTTATCCGGCGCATTTACAGCCGGCCGCCGCCGGCTTCCGGCCCGCCGCCGGGGATTCGCTATTCGAATTGAGGATGGAGATGCGTTTGAAAAAATCTTTGAGCATGGTGCTGGCCGTACTCGTTTTGGCTTGGGCGGGTTCCGCCCTGGCGCTCACCGAGGAAGAAACCAACAATATCGACCTCTACAAGCGGCTGGCCCCGGCCGTGGTAAACATTTCGAGCACCACGCTCGAACACGACTTCTTTTTTAACGTCATCCCCAGGCGCGGGACCGGTTCCGGTTCGATCATCGATTCCCGCGGCTACATCCTCACCAACAACCACGTGATCGAAGACGCCCGCAAGCTGGAAGTCACCCTCGCCAACGGGAAAAAATACACCGGGGCACTGATCGGGTCCGATCCGGATACCGACCTGGCGGTCATCAAGATCGACGCGCCGCGGGAAAAGCTCACGATCATTCCTCTCGGCTCGTCGCATGACCTCAAGGTGGGGCAAAAGGGCCTGGCCATCGGAAATCCCTTCGGGCTGGGACAGACGCTCACCACGGGGGTCATCAGTTCGGTGGGGCGCACCATGCGCTCGGCAAACGGGTCCCTGGTCGAAGACATCATCCAGACCGACGCGTCCATCAACCCGGGCAATTCCGGCGGCCCGCTCATCGATTCCTCCGGCCGCCTGATCGGGATCACCACGGCCATCTTCAGCCCCACGGGGGCGAGCGTGGGCATCGGGTTCGCCATCCCGGTGGATACCGTGAAACGGGTGGTGAACGACCTCATCGAGAAGGGATATTACAGCTATCCCTACCTGGGGGCGACCCTCATGAACCTGTTCCCCGATATTGCCGAAGCGCTCAAGCTGCCGGTGCGAAACGGGGCGCTGGTCATCGAGGTGGTTCCGGGAGGGCCGGCGCAGAGAGCGGGGCTGCAGGGCGGTAACCGGCGGGCGCAGATCGGCAACAGCATCGTGACCGTGGGCGGCGACGTGATCGTGGGTGTAAACGGGCTCAAAGTCGGGGACGCGGACGCGGCCATCAGGGAAATTCGCAAGATGCGCCCCGGAAACCGCGTGCGGTTCGATGTCGTGCACTGGGACGGGAGCCGGGGCAGCGTCGAGGTCGTTCTCGGTGAAAAGCCGCGCGCAACCAGGGTCCGCCAGCCGTGATGCGGCGTTTCGCCGCGGTGGTCGCAAGGGGGAAAATCCCGCAACAACTTGAATCCGGATAAAAGGGGCCGAAATGGCAGGTTTGGTTTCTCTTCTGACATATCGTAAACCTCGGCCGGTTATCCTGGCCATAATGGACGGCGTGGGATACCGGAAAGACACCGAGGGCAACGCGGTGGCGGGCGGGTGCACCCCGCACCTCGACTGGCTGCTCCAAAACGCTCCGTACACCCTGCTGCGGGCGCACGGCACGGCGGTCGGGCTTCCGTCCGACGATGAGATGGGCAATTCCGAAGTGGGGCACAACGCCTTCGGCGCCGGCCGATGCTACCCGCAGGGGGCCAGGCTGGTGAACGAGTCCATCGAATCGGGCCGGCTGTTCGAAGGGCGCGGATGGGAGCGCGTCGTCCAGTACTGCCGGACGCACAACGGCACGCTGCACTTCATCGGTCTTTTGTCCGACGGCTACATCCACAGCCACATCGACCACCTCGAAGCCATGCTCGAACACCTGGCCCGGGTTGAAAAACTGCCGCGGGTCCGCGTCCACGCGCTGCTCGACGGCCGGGACGTGGGCGAGACCAGCGCCCTGATCTACGTGCGCCGGCTCGAAGCCCTTTTGAAAAAGCTGAACGAGGAGACGGGCGTCGATTACCGCATCGCCAGCGGTGGCGGCCGGATGAAGGTCACCATGGACCGCTACGAAGCCGACTGGAGGATCGTGGCCCTCGGCTGGAAAACCCACGTCGCGGCGCAGGGGAGGACCTTTCGTTCGGCGGAGGCGGCCATCGAAACCTACCGCGCGGAGCAGCCGGGCATCATCGACCAGGACCTCCCCCCGTTTGTCGTCGCCGATGACGCGGGGCCGGTGGGGCCGATCCGGGACGGGGATTCGGTCGTTTTCTTCAACTTCCGGGGCGACCGGGCGATCGAGATCAGCCGCGCATTCGAGGACGAGGACTTCACCCATTTCGAACGCACACCCCGTCCGAAAGTGGCCTACGCCGGGATGATGGAATACGACACCGAAGCGCACATCCCGAAATGCTACCTGGTCGAACCGCCCCACATCGAACACACCGTGGGCGAGTACCTGTCGCGCCAAGGCATCCGGCAGATGGCGATCAGCGAAACCCAGAAATACGGCCACGTCACCTACTTCTGGAACGGAAACCGGTCGGGCAAAATCGACGAAAAACTGGAAGACTACGTCGAGGTCCCCTCGGACAGGGTCCCCTTCGAACAGCGGCCCTGGATGAAAGCGGCGGAAATAACCGACAGGACCGTGGAGGCTATTCTCTCCGGGGGCTACGACCTGATCCGGCTGAATTATCCCAACGGTGACATGGTGGGGCACACCGGGGTCTACCAGGCCGCCGAAATCGCCATGGAAGCGGTGGACCTGTGCATCGGCCGGCTGATGGAGGCCACCAGGAAGGCGGGGGGCGTCCTGCTCGTTACCGCCGACCACGGCAATGCCGAAGAAATGTTCGAAATCGACAAGAAAACCGGCAAGCCCAAGCTG
>LUZZ01000040.1 GCA_001603845.1 Syntrophobacterales bacterium Delta_01
CCATTCCACCCGCAATGGGGGTTGGGGCCCAGCCCGATCCGCATGTCCCGCCCTCCTCCGCGCACCTTGCCCGCTGCGGCGCAATAATACCACTACCTTATATACATCATAATATTTTACTTGACACTCAACCCAATGAGGAGTATCCATAGGCTGGAAAATGAGTAGAGTAAAAAATGACCCACAACTACCTGAGATGTCCGGCAGCTCCTGCTGCCGCAGATGCGCGGTTTGGCATGGCGAATTCTGGGAAAGGGGGTGGCGTGCTCCATACCGGGAGCTGCGGCGAAATGGGGTTTGGAATGTGATGCCGCGGCCCGGAGTTCCGTTTCGTGTGCAATCTTGATAAGCCGGCTTGGGTAGGTTTTTCCGCCTTCAATAATCATATGCAAGCGCTTCAGTAGCTGATCTGGAAATTGGGGATCCTAGTCAACCTGTCGAGGAGATGCGAGATGAGTGTCAATGTTGACGCGCTCAAGTGCATTGGGTGCATGGCTTGCGAGATGGTGTGCGGCTATCACAGGGATGATGCCTTTGCTCTGCTGTCGTCGTCCATCCTTCTTTATCGGGCTCGTGAAAAGAAGGACTACTTCGGCCTCGTAATCAAGGCGGAGGATGCGTTGGTTGTTGCGCGGCCGGAAGGACTTGAGGTTAATAAGATCGGCGTGGCGGAACCGGAAAGCGATTCAGGGCCGAAAAAGGAAGCGGATGCTTCGGCCAAACCCATGCTCCTGCGAGAAGCCTGTGATCTTTGCGATGGTATGAAATATGGACCCATGTGCGTGAAGATCTGTCCTGTGGATGCGATTTCTGTGGCAGAGGGGGGAGAGTGAGATGGAGTACATTTCATCGGGAAAGATACTGGTCGTGGACCTGGCAACGGGAAATGCATCCGATGAGGAACTCAGCGACGACCTCGTGAGCCAGAAAATCGGAGGCGTCGGTATCACCAGCTCCCTCTATCAGTCCTATGCGGATGAGGATCCGATCATTCTGGGGACCGGAGCGTTTACGGGCAGCCTCGTTCCCGGTTCCGCCCTGGCGATATTTACGGCCAAAAGTCCCAGAACGGGAACGGTCTGCCATTCCCCTGTGACTTTCAAGGCCGGTATGGAACTCAAGTTTGCGGGCTTTGACTACGTAGTCATAAAGGGAAAGTCTCCGAAACCCGTGTTGCTCTGGGTGCATGACGGCATTGCAGACGTGGTGGATGCCGGCGCAATGTGGGGAAAGGACATCTGGGAAGCAGGAGACGATATCCGAAAGAACATGGGAGACGACCTGATTCAAACCCTGCTTATCGGAAAAGCGGGGGAGTCGGGATCGGATCTGGCCCAGATCGGCATCAATTATGGTGGGGGCACCGACCGCTGGGGTTTCGGAAAGATCTTTGGCGACAAGAATCTGAAGGGGATAGCGCTCAGAGGCATGGGGCTCCTTGAGATATCCGATGCCGAAGGCTTTGTGGACGAGTGCCTGGAGATGCTCGGAGAGGTCAAGAAGGGGGCCTGTGCGGGCAAGTCGGGAATCGGCGACATTATGGTAGCCCTGGGCGAGAAGGACGCAAAGGAGTGGCTGGCTCCTTTGGTGCATCGAAACAGCGCCTGCTACAACATGCCGTGCGCTACCAGCACCTTTATCTGTATGGATGAAGATCCCAAAGTCGTTGTTGAATCCGAAAAACCCGAGCCCGGCGTCCTGTTGAGCGATGTTTACGGACTTCTGGCTTTCAAAAAGGCAGGGTTTTCGTTGGAGCAGGCCGGCCGCGCTCTCAAGGCGTGCTGCAAGTGTGGTATTGATCCTGTGGCCGTCGCCGAACTCGCCGTGAAAGAGGGGAAGAAAGATGCTCAAAGCATAGAGCAGGCTCTCGCCTCCATGAAGGGCCCGGTCAGCGCTTCGCAAGCCAAGGCATTCAGTCCCTGGGCTCCGCTGCAACCTGTGTTCGCAGACTTCGGCGCTCTTGGCGATGAAAAGGCCACCATGGATTGGTGGATGCGGAGGCAGGCCCTGGCGTATATCTTCGGCATCCATCCCGTTTTCGTGACCATGTCTCCCGAGGTCTCGGAAGAGAGGATGCTCAAGCTGATGAACATTGGTACCGGGCTGGAGGTGTCCCAAGAGACACTCGATGGAGTCATTGCCGGCGTGTGCAGCTAGGCTGCTGTTTGCAAGTCTACTTCCGGAAAAGTTGAACGGCAACTCTTTGTGATTGGAAGTGCAAACATGGCAGCCTGTCGCCACCAGGATACCCTTGCCCTGGAACCGGGCTTGGAGATAGATCCGCAAAACGGTCGCGGTCCGCGGTCTTTGCTGCCGCGTGGCGTGGGATCTTTGCGGAGTCCTCGCATCGGGGTCTATACGGGGCCCGGCACTTCCCATTCATGGCTTTGGTTTGTCGATCTGTTTGACCGGAGATCATTAAACGATGTTGTTTTCCTAGACGACGAATACGTACGAGGCGGTTTGTTGCACGGTCTCGACGTGTTCGTCGTTTCTGGTGGGGATACTTTCGGCGTAGCCAGGGCGCTGGGCCGGGAGGGCGCGCGCGCGATCGAGACTTTCATCAGGACGGGCGGGGTTTACGTGGGCTCGTGCGCCGGGGCCTACCTCCCGATGAGATCTTCAAAAGAATACCTCAACTGGTTTAACTTCACCGACATCAAAATTGCCAATCTTTCCAAAAACCTTCCTGATATCAAGCGCTTGAAGAGCAAAGCCTGTACCATCTACGGCTGCGGTTACGTGTTCCATGCGGTCCGGGAAGAGGTCCGCCTCCGGATGACAGGAAATGCTCCCTTCGAGGGTGTAGGGGAAATTGTCGCCCCGCTCTACGGCGGTGCGGCGATGGTGGCCGAGCGGCCTTCCGAGGTTTTGGCCCGGTACTGCGGGTTTACGGGAAAGACCCTGTTTCTTGTCGATGAGGGAGAGGCCGAGAAGACCCTGATGGGCAGAGCGGCCGCCATCACAACGAAAATGGGTGATGGCCGTCTCTTTCTTTTCGGGCCTCATTTCGAGCACCCCGGCTTCCCTGCCGCCAATGAGCTTCTGGTCAAGGCGATATTGTGGGATTTGCGAGACAAGCCTTTGGTACCGAAGGCCGCCGTGGAAGAGGTCCACTTCGTGGGTGAGGCCAAGAAGAGCCTTCTTCGGGACATCAAAAGAGAGATCAGCAATGCGAGGATCGTGGCCCTGGGGATCGAGACCTTTTCCCTGCAGTGGAAGATAGGCGACAAAATCTACGAACCGGAAAAGATAAGGGTTTTTCTTGAGGCGGTTTGGAAGAGGCTGGGGGGGCTTGAGCGATGCGGCGGAATTTGCATGGAAAAAGGCTCCGACACGATAATGGCCGACTGTGCCGGCCGGATCGTAAGGACATTGCGCGAGATGAAGGGCAGGCTGGATGCGGGCGAGGATACTTTCGACCTTGCAACGGGGCTCTTTGACGCTTTGCGCAGGTTTACCATGGTATTTCTTGAGGTCTACTTCAGATCTGTTCGCTTCTTAAATCAAGAACAGGAGTAAGCATTGGACCAAATGCGACACCTTTCATACCACCGGAGAGTGAATGCAAATCGGGTGCTGCTTGCGTGTTGCGCGTTCATATGCCTGATGTCGCTCTTTGTGCTGGCAGAGCGGGCGCACTCGGAAGGCATGCCTGCTTCCTCATCGTCCTGGTTCATCGATATGAACCGTTTTGCGCAGTCCGCTCATGCGGCTTTGACCTGTCAGCGCTGCCACGGGACGATGATGGAGGGGATGCGTCCCCATCCGGACCGGCAAGACAGTGCATCCCTCAAGGCCGATCCTATGAAAACATACGATTACGGCCGCTGTGCAGCCTGTCACCAACAGGCCTACGACAGGTATCTCAGGGGTGAACACGCAAAGGCAATGATTCGGCAAAAGGAGCCCAAGACCGTAGAAGAGCAGCAGGCGGCCCTGGCCCGCCCGGCGCCCACATGCGGGGATTGCCATTCGTCTCACTATGTGAAGGCCCATCTTTCACGCGTGGAGATCGGCGTTCAGATGACGGAGACCTGCGGCAGTTGCCACCCTGCGCAACGGGCGAGCTACCTGGCGGATATCCATGGCAGAACCGGGGTGTACCTGGGAAAGCCGGCCGCGGCATACTGTACTGACTGTCATGGCGCCCATAATTGCGTATCGCTTAAGAATAAAGAGGAGGCGCTTCCCGTCTGCCAGAGGTGTCATAAGGGGGCTACGGCCGGGTTTACGTCGGTAGTCATCCACGCCGGCCAGCCGGTGATGACAAAGCAGAGCGCGGAAAAGCAGCGAAGCACCGCAATCATCCAAATCGTGGGGCGCATAGTCAAAATTGCCGTTATCCTGGTGATCGCCTTCTTTGTTCTGCATACGTTCGTTTGGATACTCAGAGAAGTTCACCGAAAACTTAGGGAATACTGATATGCGTCGCCAGAACCTAGAACAGGAAACTTACCAGCGATTCAGCGTTCTCCAAAGGCTGCTTCATATCCTGATCGCGATAGGCTTTACCGGACTTGCAATCACCGGGTTTGCCAGGGCCTTCAGTTCAGTTGGCATCGTGCGCGCGCTGTCCTGGTTTCTTGGTGGTGCGGACGGCATCGTATCCCTTCATCGCTTCTTTGCCGTCTTCACCTATGTATGCGTCGTTGTCCACGGTCTGTGGCTGTTCTACTTCAAGATCATTTTAAAGGGCAGTCTTACCGGGCGCGGCTCCATGCTGCCCTGTAAGAAGGACCTGGAAACATTCCTGGAACACGTGCGGTATTTTTTCGCACAACGTAAAGAGCCGCCATCCTTCGACCGGTTTGCCTACTGGGAGAAGATGGACTACTGGGCGTTTTTCATCGGCATGCAAACCATGGGAATCACCGGTCTGTTCATGTGGTTTCCGGAGTTCTTCAGTAGTTTCCTGCCCGGATACTTCATCAACCTGGCTCAACTGCTTCATTTCTATGAAGCCCTCATGGCGGTGATAGTGAAGATGTTCATTCACACTATCGTCGTCACGTTGAGACCCGAAGTCTATCCGGCGGACTTGAGCATTTTTACCGGCAAAGTGACAAAAGAGGAAATAATCAGGCACCATCCCGGTGAGTGGGAGGCAATGAGCGCTTCCACCGAAGGGGCGGCAGTCGTGAAGAAAGAGACGACCTGAACGACGACAAGGGGCCAGAAGTCTTATGAAAACAAGATTCCTAGTTTTGGCGCTTGCGACAGGTGCGATTGCGCTGTCTCTATTCGCCCTCTGGACGGTGCGGACGCCCAGAACGGAGCAACCCCTGCAATGTCTGGATTGTCACCGCAGCAGGAATATCAATACCAACGAAGGCATCCAGTCTTCGCAGGCCTTTTGCTACGAGTGCCATAAACAGCCAGACTGCCAGAGGAGCCTCGGGACCCGCAAAGTCTCGCTCCAGGTCGAAAGTGCCGACTTCCGCAATTCACGTCATCAATACGTTGCCTGTATTCATTGCCACACGGACGTTGCACGCTCGCCGCACAAATCCGTCCTGGGCGTTCAATGCCTCGGGTGCCACCCTGTCGGCGGTGACGGACCGGTTCACTCCGAACATCTTCGCGTCCGGTGCGAGGCTTGTCATACCGCATCGCCTTTTGTTGAACGTGACCAGCCGGGAGGACCGATCAAGCTGGCGCACGTAACCCCGGATGGCGTTCCCATCAGCCTGGCGGCGCATAAGCAAACCGATGTCGGCAACAAGGAATTCTGCGATCGGTGCCACCACGCTGGAAATATGGTCGGTGCTCCGGCAGCGGTTTTGCCTTCGAAGAGCTTCCTGTGCATCGTCTGCCACTATTCGCCGCTGGCCATCGGGCATCCGATGTTCTGGGCTGCGCTTATCATCGGCCTTATTGGGCTGGCCGGGCTGATCTGCTTCTGGTTCAGGGGTTCCGTAGAGGCAGAGAAGGTCTCCGCACACAAAAAGCTTAGCCTTGGTTCGGAGCTCGTGTGGTCCAAGGTCTTTTCACGAGAGTTTTTCTCTATTCTCAAGACCATTTTTCTCGATGTCCTGCTCCAGCGCAGAATCCTGGCGGCCGGCGTCAGGCGATGGGCCATTCACTCTCTCATATACTACTCATTCCTGGCCCGCTTCCTGCTCAGCGTCTTCACGCTGATCGTCCAGAAGACGTCTCCCGGAAGCCAGTTGGCGTTGTCGCTCATCGACAAGAACAATGGTTTCATTGCCGCAACGAACGACGTGCTCGGATTGTTCATCCTGGTCGGGGTGCTCTGGGCTCTGCTAATGCGTTTCTACGTCAAGCCGGACTATGTCGAGACCAAGGAGCAGGATACGTTCGCTCTGGCCCTCATCGGGCTCTTGACCCTTACCGGCTTCCTGGCCGAAGGAATGAGGATTTACATCACCGGTATTCCCGTGGATGTGGCGGCCTCGTCTTTCGTCGGATACCTTTGTTCCCGCCTGTTTGCCTTGGCGGACCTCGGCTGGCAAACGGTCTATGGATACATGTGGTACTTCCATGCCGCGTGCTGGGCGGTGTTTATCGCATACCTGCCGTTCGGAAAGCTCAGGCACATTGTCACTACGCCTCTGAGCCTGTTGATTAACTACAAGAAAGCATAAACCGGGGAAAGGAAGGGTTGTATGACACAAGCAGAACCCTTGGACACGGTTTTGGAGAAGGAAGCCAAACTAGCACGGGAGATTTCGCTGGGGCGACTATCGGCGAGCCGGTTGCTCCAGTTGGATGCGTGCACCCGGTGCGGGGAGTGCCTGAACTGGTGTCCGATATACGATCAGGATGGGCGGGAAGCGATACTGCCACGGCAGAAGATTCTGGATTTCCTCCACATCATCAAGAAACAGCATAGCCTTGTAAACGCAATTCTGCATAGCGGGAAGGTGCCGGATTCCGTGAAAGGGGTGATGCGTCGGGTATTCCGCCATGCGGAGGTAACCGAGGAAGAGCTCATCGGCTTTGTTCAGAACCTGTACGAGTGCTCTACCTGCGGGCAATGCCAGGTGGTCTGTCCTGCCAACATCGACACGGTGAATCTTTGGGAAAACATCCGGGAACTCATCGTTGCGGCGGGCTATGGGCCTTTGGAGCAGCAGAAGGCGTTGATAAAAAGCGTAAAAGCCTATGACAACCCCTGGCAGCAGCCGCGCCAGGGCCGCGTGAAG
>LUZZ01000379.1 GCA_001603845.1 Syntrophobacterales bacterium Delta_01
TGTCGTCGTCCACGCGGGTCTGGGTCATCCCCGGCGAGGTTTCCGTGAGCCCGTAGACGATGGTGATCTGCCGGGCGTTCATCTTGTCGATCACCCGCTGCATGATGGGAGCGGGACAGGGCGAACCCGCCATGATGCCGGTCCGAAGCGACGAGAAATCGAACTTGGGGAAGAGCGGATGGTCCAGCATGGCGATGAACATGGTGGGAACGCCGTAGATGCCCGTGCACCGTTCCTCTTCGATGGCCGTCATGGCCCCCACCGGGTCGAACCCTTCCAGGATGACCAGCGCGGAACCGTGGTTCACGGCAGCCATGACGCCCAGGGAGCAGCCGAAGCAGTGAAACAGGGGCACGGGAATGCAAATGCGGTCCCGGGGGCCGAAGAGCTGGTTCTTGCCGATCCAGTAACCGTTGTTTACCAGGTTGAAATGGGTCAGCATGACCCCCTTGGGAAAACCGGTGGTCCCGGACGTGTACTGCATGTTCACCACGTCTTCCGCATCCAGTTGCGCCTGCCGGGCCTTGTACTGCTCATCGCTCGTCATGTCGGCCAGCGCCAGCAGCTCCGGCATGGAATACATGCCCCGGTGCTTGGCATGGCCCAGGAAAAACACCCGTTTGAGGTGCGGAAACTTGGGACTTTCGAGGTATCCGCGCTGCTGCGTCCGGAGTTCGGGCAGGAGGGAATAGAGGGTCAGCAGGTAGTCGGTGTCCCGGTAGCCGTCGATGATGAAGATATTTTCGCACTCGGACTGTTTGAGCAGGTATTCGAGTTCGCTGGTCCTGTAGGAGGTGTTGATGGTGAGCAGCACGGCGCCGATCCGGGCCGTGGCGAATTGCAGGGCCACCCAGTACGGAACGTTGGTGGCCCAGATGGCCACTTTCTCGCCCTTTTGCACCCCGAGGGTCATGAGGCCCCTGGCCAGTTGGTCGATCAGTTCCCCGAACTGGCGGTAGGTGAGCCGAAAATCCCGGTCCACGTAAACGAGGGCGTCATTGTCCGGAAATCGTTCTATGGCGGCGTCGAGAAGCTGCCCCAGGGTGATCGAACGCAGTTCCAACCGTTCCATGTGTTCCCTCCAATTTGGGATTGTTTGGGAGAAACCGGGCAAGGTCGATACATCGAAGGATCAGGGGTCCCTCATTTTTCGGCCTCGTTTTGTTCGTATCGGTGCAGCGCGTCGGCCACTTCGGCATGGAGCTGCGCGAGGGCTTCCGCCGGCTGGTCGGGCGGCATGAACGCTCTCCACAGCATGTCCGAAAGCCGCGACGCCGTAAGGTCCACGTCCGCCAGGAAGCCGCTGTAGATGTGGCTCCACAGGATGTGTTCCATCGAACCGTACACCATGTCCCGCATGAGCCGCAGCGGGATGTCCCGCCGGATCTCCCCGGATTTTTGCGCGGCGACCAGGGCGGCCATCAGCGGGCTGGTGTAGCGGCGCTTGATGTCCGTGATGAGGTCGGAGAACTCTTCGTCCACGTTTCGCCCTTCGCTCAGGACCAGGGCGCAGATCCCCGTGCCTTCTTCGATCAGGTGCATGAGATGCTTGCGGATGACGAAATGGAGCCGGGCGCGGAAACCGTTTACCAGCGGCACTTCCCGTTCGAGGTCGGCGCTGATCTCGTAATACCAACGCCGGAGCACCTCCATGCACAGCTCGCGCTTGCTCCCGAAATAGGTAAAGATCGTGGCCTCCGAAGTGCCCAGGCGCTGCGCGATCTCCACCATGGTGGCCTTCTCGAAGCCTTTTTCGCCGAACACTTCGCGGGCCGTGCCCAGGATCTCCCGCACGCGCTTCCGGGACCGTGCGCCGAGCGATTCGCGCCGCTGCTGGGAAGACGACTTTTTGTCCATAGCTCCTGCCGAAGTGCCTGATGCTTCGCCGGTGGACCGCAATACGGGCAAGGCCGGTGGATCGAACACGAAATCTGAGTGTAGCTCACATTTATTTGGCTTTTATCCCATTGTCAATAATGGAATAACTCCATCGGCAAAATTTTAATTGAGTACACCTCAAGTAGCTGCCGAGGGGGCAAGGGGGAGGAGCTTAAAGTCAACAACACCGGGAGGCGGTATCTCCCCGCCCTGCCGGACGCCCCCATCAAAAAACCCCCTCTCCGGTCGGGAGAGGGGGCTTCGAAATCAAAACGGATCGAGATCAAAACGGCTCAATAGCGGTGGCGATGAACTATTTGAGCTTTCTGGCCAGGAAATAGCCGTCCGGGTCGCATTCTTCCCTCAAAAGCTTGAGGTCCTTGTCGCTCGGTTCCGCCATTTCCTTGAGGTCCGGTGAAATGAGCAGCTCGAAGCTCACCTTTTTCTGGATGTCTTCGGCGGTCCGGCCCTTCGCGGCCTCCAGGAGCACCATGCGGTGGGTTTCGTCATCGAAGCCGAACAGCGCCTCGTTGGTGATGACCCGGTAGGGACCGGACCCCATCACGCCGGATTTTTCCCGGTAGTCGGGCGAGCCATCCCCGTACCCGATGCTGGTCAGAAAGTCGAGCTTGGGGGTGAAGCGCCTCGGCTCCAGGGCCATGATGATAATGGACTTTTCGCAGTTGGCGGCCATGGCGCCCGCGCCTCCGCTTCCCGGAAACCGGGTCTTGGCCGACTTGTAGGTCCCGCCTTCGAAGGTCGAGTTGACGTTTCCGTACATGTCGATCTGCGCGCCGCCGATAAAGGCGTAATCGGCATGGCCCCTCTGGGTCAGTTCGAATACGGCGGACAGGCCCTTCAGAAAGCACGCCTTGCGGCAGGCGCGGGTGTCGCCCACCGAAAGGGGCATCCCCATTTCCAGGACGGGGGTCAGGGGGCCGGCCTCGAAAATGATCCCCAGGCCGGGGGCGTGGGTGAGTTGGGCGTGGATGGAGGCGATGATCGGAAGGCCCGTTCCCACGAAGACGATGGTATTGTCTTCCAGGACCCTGGAACCGGTGTAGGCTATCATTTCAAACGGCGTATATTCAGACATTTTCAAT
>LUZZ01000380.1 GCA_001603845.1 Syntrophobacterales bacterium Delta_01
GGGGGAGGCAGGGTGGGGGTGAAAAACTGAGCGATATCAACCCCCTCCCCCTGCCCATCCCGCCAAGGGAGGGGGAGTCCATGGAGCATCGTCCCTAAAGTCAACAGCATTGACGCCGGGGGGTGGGGGGACAAACCCGAGCGCCGGGGCGGGGAGTACCGACCACGTTTGGGAAACGGAGGATATTGCGAAACGGAGCGGTTGAACGGTTAGTTGCACCATCGCTACAACGTCGTAATGCCTACTTGACGAAGTAGGCATTTTTTAAGGCCGATTCACTTTATGGTAAAGTAGATAGTCAAAAACAGGAGCGCTCCCGGGATCGACAGAAGTGCCGATGCTTTGCATCACTTCCCCTGGGAAGTGTTCTACCGGATCAAAGAGCTGTTTTCGTTGCGGCGGCCAAGGGGCTTGTACTTCCCCTCGGAGAGTCGCAAGCCGTCGCTGTGCTGTGAACGGATTCCTGGAGAGCGTAGTGCGGGAAATCCGCACGCTTTGTTCTGCGTGAGCCGGGGGCCCGCCTCCGGCTCACCCGGTGGTGAGGGCAGGCAACTACCCTCGTCTACCCGACGATGAGAGGGTGAATGAAGTGGATGAACGCATCACGAGAAAAGTAGTTGTTCCTGTAAAGCTCAGCGTCGTAATACCTTGCTATAATGAGGAATCCACGCTTGAGAAATGTGTGCAGAGGGTCTTGGGTATTGCCGATGAGGACCTTGCCTTGGAGATAATCATCGTTGACGACTGTTCCTCTGACCGTAGCGTGTCCGTTGCTGAAAGCCTTGCGAGCCGGTGCCATGAAGTAACTGTCGTTCGGCATGAGAAGAATATGGGGAAGGGTGCTGCGCTCCGCACGGGCTTTGCTTTGGTAACCGGAGGCTTCGTAGCTGTTCAGGATGCAGACCTTGAGTATGACCCTTCCGATCTGAAAAGGTTGTTGTCCCCCTTGATTCAAGATCAGGCCGATGTGGTATTGGGCTCACGATTCTCCGGCTCAGAGCCGCATCGCGTGCTATATTTCTGGCATTTTGTCGGCAACAAGTTTTTGACTCTGCTTTCGAACATGTTCACCGACCTTAACCTCAGCGACATGGAAACCTGCTATAAGGTATTTCGCAGGGAGGTCATACAGGCCGTTAAGATCAAGGAAAACAGGTTCGGATTTGAACCGGAGATCGTTGCCAAAATTGCCCGGATGCGCGTTCGCATTTATGAAATGGGGGTATCGTACCATGGGCGTACCTACGAGGAAGGGAAAAAAATAGGTGTGCTCGACGGCTTGCGGGCCCTGTACTGCATATTTCACTACAGTGCGCCCAAACTGCCTGCCCCTATGCAGTTTCTAATTTATCTCTTTATCGGGGGTACCTGCGCGCTTTTGAATTTGGCTTTATTTTTGTGTCTTCTTCGATTCAATTTCTCCATTCTTACTTCTGCGCTGGCCGCTTTCGTATTGTCTGCAGCAGCCAATTACTTCCTGTGCATTGCATTGCTCTTCAGGCACAAGGCCAGGTGGAGTTCATGCAGCGAGATCATTGTGTATGCCTTCGTGACAGGAATTATCGGGATGCTGGATGTTACCGCAACCAGTTTCATTGTAAATATGGGAATATCTGCCTGGCTCGCCAAGTCAGTCGCCAGTTTGATCGGCTTGATTTTTAATTTTCTTGGAAGGCGGCACCTGGTTTTTCCCGAACGGACTGAAGGTTCCAGTGAAAGGGGCAAAAAGTTCTGCGGTCCCTAAAACCCGACTTTGACAGCAGCCTCGTAAGCTACTGGTTTTTCTGAATAAAATTTTGGCTTTCGTGACTACGGGCCAGATAACCAG